>CAZLIG010000050.1:9815-12067 GCA_964559415.1 uncultured Rhodospirillaceae bacterium | reverse complement strand
TCAGAGTCTGTTGTCCTACCGCTAGACGATCCCCCAATTGAGGCCGCTCTTCTAACATACGTTTTTTGGTTTGTGTAGTGGGAGAATCCTGACTTTTTTTATGCTTTTTCTCATTTTGCAACTCTGTGCACCTCCGGCCAGCCGGAATGGATGGATCCGCGCCACCCGTTAACTGCATTTTTGCTCAAAGCGAAGCCTATTTCTTTTCTTTCTCGACACGCGCTTCGTCAATCGAAAGCTTTATATCTTGGGCGCGGAGCCAGTAGGTTGAACCTTTTTTTAAGCCTTTCATGGCTCGCTCGGCCAATTGTCCGGCCGCTTTGTCTTTTCCTTGAGCTGCCGCTTCTTCAGCGAGAGCATATGTCGCCATGGCTTCGAAACTTTGATCGCCAGTAAGTTCGGCCTTCCGGCCCCATGCGGCAGCCAGGAAGCGCCACGTCATTGGCGTATGCGGCTCGAGACGGTTGGCTTCAAGCAGGCGTTGAATCGCCATATCCACGCGCGCAGTGTCTTTGCCTTGTTCTTTGCTTTCAAGCAACGCATGACCATAGGCCTGGTGCAAGAGCGCGGAGTCCGGAAGAAGCTCCGTCGTTTTTTTGTAGTTCACGATGGATTCTTCAATACGGCCATTTTCGAACTGAATTTGAGCTTTCAGCTCATGGAAGAACGGGTTTGACGGTTCCTGTTTTATAAGACCGTCCGTAATCGCCAGAGCGCGGTCCATCTTACCGGTGCGGTATAATGCTATGGCGCGGGCGTAGCGTGCGGCCGGGCGGGAGTCATTATCAGAATAGCGGAGAAGCGCCGTTTCGGGCTGGAGATAGCCGAGCAGTTTGGCCTTCATGCGTTCATGCATTACGTAAAACTTTTCGGGAAGCTTGGCCTCCTTTGTGCGCGACGCCTCCAAATGTCGTTCAGCGGCATCCACGCGGTCTCGCGTCAAAGGGTGGGTACGGACATATTGCTCTTGCCGGTCCGCAGGCATCATCTCCTGTCCTTCGAGCTTATGGAAGAATTCAACCATGCCGCGTTCGGAGATACCTGCTTGCTGGAGGAAGTTTCGGGCCGCCGAATCGGCGGAGGACTCTTGTGTGCGGCTGAAGGTAAGAAAACTACGTTGCGCCATTTGCGCCCCGCCTGCAGCGCCCGTTGCAGCGACGCCAGCGTTGCCCGTTGCGGCACCAGCCGCCACTGCGATGAGCGTGCTGAGCAAAGCTTCAGCGGAGGCATTGCGCATTTCCTCCCGCCCGCGAATAAGATGCCCACCGGAGATATGGCCTGTCTCATGCGCGATGACGCCCGCGAGTTGCTCGGGCGTCTCCGTGAGTTGCAAGAGGCCCGTGTAAAAGAACTCGTTCATACCTTCTGCAACAAACGCATTAACCGTGCTGCTTTGCACGATCGCTATCGTCACGCTTTTCGGGTCCACGCCTGCGGCACGGTATATCGGTGTCGCGAGACTGTAGAGATAATTTTCGATCTCGGCATCGCGGATAAAGTTGAGTTGCTGCTCGGCCCGGGTTTCCCTAAAGGATGCAATGGCGACGAGAGCGCATATCGCGAAGGAGATGAGTTTTCTGGTCTTCACTTCTTGAATCCTTGGGCTACGAGGTATGTTTCCGACGATTCAGAGCGGCTCGCCTCGGGCTTCGCGTGGCGTGTTTTAGCAAAACTTGTTTTGAGCACATTGAGAATATCGCGTTCAGCGCCCCCTTGGAAGAATTTGCAGACGTAGGCGCCGCCAGGAGCAAGCACATCTACGGCAAAGTGCGCCGCCATTTCGGCGAGAGCCATAATGCGTATGTGGTCGGTTCCGGCGTGGCCGGTCGTATTGGGGGCCATGTCGCTCAGAACAAGATCCGCCGGTCCTTTCAGAAGAGCCTTGATTTTTTCGGGGGCGTCATCATCCATGAAATCGATTTGGATAAATTCCACACCTTCGATTGGCTGCATGGGCAGAAGATCCAGAGCGACAATCTTGCCGCCTTTCTTCTTGGAGACTATCTTTGCAGCAACTTGCGACCAGCCGCCGGGGGCTGCCCCAAGATCGACAATCCGCATTCCCGGTTTCAAGAGATCAAATTTATCGTCAAGTTGAAGCAGCTTGAAAGCCGCACGCGAACGATAGCCTTCGGCTTGCGCCGCCGCGACATACGGATCGTTGAGATGGCGTTGGAGCCACTGCCGTGATGACTCAGTGCGCGTGTTCTTGGCTTTGACGCGGACTGCTTTCCGGCGTCGCGACGCAACGT
>CAZLIG010000050.1:0-9805 GCA_964559415.1 uncultured Rhodospirillaceae bacterium | reverse complement strand
TCTGTCTTTTTTGGCACGCCTTATAATCCTTCTGCCTTAAGCAATTGCCTCTTGAGCGCGAGGCCGCCCGCGAAGCCACCAAGCCCCGTTAAACCTACTACCCGATGACAAGGGACAAAATATGGCACGGGATTTGATCCACATGCGCTTCCGACAGCGCGGACAGCTCCGGGATTGCCGATGCGCTTGGCAAGTTCGCCGTAGGTGAGGGTATTCCCTTTTGGAATCAACCCTATTTCTCGCCAGACCGCACACTGAAAATCCGTCCCGACGAGATAACGAGGAGAGTCCGGGTTCACCCGTAGCGTCGCGTTGCGGACAAACTCCGTTCCCGCCCAGTCCTTCTCCCACTCGGCCAGCACATCGGATAATGTGCGGGCTCGTAAAAAAGCCGTCCGGCAAATCTCACCTTTTTCGGTTATCCCCACGACGATATTTCCGGCTGCACATTTCGAGAGCGTCCAAAAGACGCTCTTTGGCGGAATATTGCCAAAGCGCAGTTTCATCGGACCACCATGCTGCCATCGTATAGTTCAAGGACCCCCATCGCATCGGTGCGCAGAACAAGTCCTTGAAGCGTCGCCGCCTGCTTTAGCTCATCGAAAGCACCGGTATAGAAGAGATCGACGTGTATGAGGCCCTTGGAGATATCCAGCGTCTCGACCTTTGTGACTTGAGTCACAGCCGAAAGACGCTTTTTCATCTGCGCCCATGCCTGAAGCGTGTTTGCACGAACCGCAACAATGAGGTGGGAGCCGTCAGGATGCGACTGGACTTGCGCGGGTTCGGACGACGCAGCAGCTTCACCTACACCTGCTGGTAAGGCGGCAGGGATGGCAATTTTTTTCTTGAGCGCCGTTGGATTGAAGTGAACGGTGAACACGCCAACGTAGCGCACAGATGAAACCCGTTCGCTTTGGACCTCGAAACTCTGGACCATCATGGCGATGTCGTCATCCTTCAGCTTATCGATGCTTTCGGTCACGCCTAGGCGCGTACAAAGCTGGCCCAAGGCAGAGCGTTCGGCCTGCATGATGGCTTTGTCGCGTGCGCGCGCCGCAGTCTCGGCTGTCACGTCGATGTTAACATCGGTCACCGTATAGGACGCGACAAGCGCTTGCGGCTGTGCGGGAGCAAGAGCGGCGGGCGCTTTATCGGGGGCCTCGTCCTGAATAATGACCGGTGGCAAGTTTTCAGAAACGGATTGGGCCTGTGCCTGCGCCGCACTTAGAATACAGGGCAAGAGCACCAAAAAAGTTAACCGCATGACTTTGGAGTCCAATTAAAGGTGTGGATGCATAACAATACCTCTATTGCATTTCCTTTACACCAAAAACTGTGGTAGCAGAACCATACTCTTAACCCGAAATTTAGCTCTTTATGCCCCACTGCGCCCCATATTTTCCGCTTATGGACCTCAAAGCGGCGGGGCTGCGCGATCCTTTGCTTATCGGGGAATCTACAAGCCTTCGAGCCAAGCTCAAGGTCGCAGTCGAGGCACGACGGCTTCACACCATAGGGATTGATTTGGTCGCCTCGTGTGCCAACGGTCTGGCGACGTGCGGCGCGAAGCTTTTTCTGTTCTGGGACATCTTTTCGACCGGTGCCCTTGAGGCCGATCAGATCAGGAATGTGGTGGAAGGTATTGCCGAAGGATGCCGTCTGGTTGGCGTCGTCCAGGACCGCGAGAATACCGAGATGCATGGTTATGGGAAGGGAGAGTTAGAGCTTGCCGGGTTTTCCGCAGGAGCGGTCGAGCGGTCCCTCGCCTTGCCGCGACAGGATATTTGCTCGGAAGATGTTGTTTTGGGCCTTGCATCAAGCGGACTTCATGTGAGCGGATTTTCGCTCGTGCGGAGAATCGCGGCGCAGGAAAGGCTTTCATTCGACGAACCCGCTCCGTTTGATAAAAGCTTGGCGTTGGGAGACGCGTTATTGACCCCGACTCGCCTCTATTGCCCGGCAATTTTGGAAACCATCGCGTTAGGGTGCATTAAAGCGGTATCAACTGTTGCCTCCGGCGGCATTGAGGAAAGTTTTGCGCGTATGATTCCCGAAGGCTTCGGCATCTGCGTAGACACCTCGGCATGGATTCTGCCTCCGGTGTTTAGGTGGCTTGCGGAGGCTGGGCACATTGCTCCTCTCGAGACTGTCCGCACATTCAACTGCGGAATCGGGATGGTGCTGATCTTAGCGCCACAGGGTGTAGAGAAAGCGGTCGCGGTTTTGAATGCCGCAGGAGAAAAGGTGTACCGTCTTGGGGTCATCGAGCAGCGTCTGGGAATTGAGAAAGTTGTTTTTAAAAGACTGGGAAAGGCTTGGCCATGTTAAAAATCGGTGTGCTTATCTCGGGGCGGGGAAGCAATTTGCAGTCATTGATAGCTGCGTGCGCCGCAACGGAATTTCCGGCACAAATCGCCTGCGTCATATCGAATAAAGCAAGCGCTAAAGGGCTGGATTATGCGCGCGAAGCGAATATCCCCTTTTATGTTATTCCACATAAGGAGTATGCCGACAGGCAAGCTTTTGACGCCGCTCTTGATGCGGCTTTGGAAAAGCATCAAGTTCAGCTTGTTTGCCTTGCCGGATTCATGCGCATTTTGACGTCATGGTTCGCGGACCGGTGGTGCGACAGGCTTGTGAACATTCATCCCTCCCTTTTGCCTTCTTTTCCGGGAGTGGGCGTGCATCAGAAGGTTTTGGATTACGGCGCGAAGATCACGGGGTGCACGGTTCATTTCGTACGCGCGGAAATGGATCACGGCCCCATTATTTTGCAAGCAGCGGTTCCCGTTCTCGATGGAGATACAGAAGAGACGTTGGCAGCCCGCGTCTTGAAAGCAGAGCATAAGGCTTATCCTGCGGCCCTTAGACTTATTGCCGAGAACCGCGTGAATGTCTTGAACGAGCGCGTGTTTGTAGTTGGCTCCGAGCCTTCGAGCGAGGCATTGGTTAACCCCGGGCCATATTAATTCGCCGGGGATTCTCAAGCGTCGCTTCGTGGTGTATAAATCACCCGGATTCGGGGGCTTCGAGAATGGACAACGGGCTTTTCACAAGACGGAAGTTTTTACAGGCGGGACTGGCCGCTTCGCTTATCGGCGCAGGGGCTTTTGCGTTTGCGTCTAAAGGGTGGGCTGCGCCGTTAGGGGCCAAGCCTCAACCGGCGCGAAAGCCTCATGCTCCAAGACTTTTGGTACTCGATCCGGGGCATGGAGGTCGCGATCCGGGAGCAACCGGTTCTCTTGGAACCCTCGAAAAAGACGTTACGATGGACATCGCGCAGCGCATGGCTGCGGCGCTTAAGGATAATAAAGACATCATCGTTAAACTTACGCGCGAGCAGGATGTGTTCATTCCTCTTGAAGATCGCGTGAGGTTTGGGCGCGAGGTTCACGCCGACTTGTTCTTGTCCATTCACGCAGACAGCGCTCCTAACAAGTCGGCACGCGGGCTATCTGTTTACACACTTTCCACAATGGCTTCGGACAGTTTTTCCAAGTCCCTTGCCGATAAAGAGAACGAAGCCGACCTAATGGGCGGCATGGATCTTCCTCCTGCGACAAAGGAAGTGACGGCCATCTTGATGGATCTGACGGCCCGCCAGACGCGCAATACAGCACAACATGCCCGTGCTACTTTCATTCGAGGCATCTCGCGGCAATGGCAATTGTTGGATCAGCCCATGCGCGCCGCAAATTTCGTCGTTTTGCGCGCGCCCGATGTGCCTTCGATGCTTGTCGAGACGAGTTTTCTATCCAACCCTCAGGACGAGAAAATTCTGCGCCAGCCTCATCAACGCGAGAAAATTGCGAGACTTATGGCTAAAACTATAGCGGCCATTCTGGATAGCTCCCTTTTTGCCTAAAGACCCAAGTGTTTGAGGAGGGAATATCTGCCTCCCGGCAGGCAAGGCTTAGGGTTTTCCCCAGAAGTTTTAGAAAGTGTTAACGGAAACTCTGGAACTATTGTTCTTCCTGTCGTATTCTCTCTGCTCGCGCTTTGGTTTATGTTCCCTCCTGATGCGTAAACATCTTTTCCTCTCGGCTTCGTTAACCGTTGCTGCACTCGCAGGTTCGGCTGTCGCTCAAACGGCGCCTGCCGTCGCGGTGCGCACGGGCACCCATGCGACTTTCGACCGCATCGTATTTGATTGGCCCAAGACCGTTAAATTCAAAGTGAGCCGGGAGGGTCCCAAGGCATCGGTCACCTTCGACGCCGGAGCGACCATCAAGTTTCCCAAAAACATCCAATACGACATCCGTCGCGCTCGCGAGTTTTCGACGCAAGGCCAGAGCGATGCCGTCACCGTCACGTTTACAGTAGATCCCGATTCGCCGGTTAAGGTTTTTGCCAACGATTTTTCTGTCGTTATCGACATCCAGGACAGAGATCCCAAAGCGTCTAAGCGACCAGATTCGCCAAAAACGGAACCATTGGCATCCAAACCCGCCAAGACCTTAACCACAGAGGCTGCCCCAGACTCCTCTGATAAAGCAGCAGCGACCGAAAAGCCTCAGGCACTTATTCCCGATGTTCAGGCGAACGCTACCCCCAAGATCGCAACACCGCCCGTATCGGAAAAGAAAACCGTCGAGGAAGCCGCTCCCTCTCAGGCTAGCACCACCAAGCCTGAGGCAATCGCACCTCAGCCTGTTAGCGCGCCCGAGAAGCCCGCAAATGATGCCACATCGAAAACTGTTGTTTCGGTTCCTGCTTTGCCCGTGACCGCTTCCCCCCCGACAACCTCCGTAGCTGCGGAGAAAGCGCAAGCTCCGGCACCAAGGAAAAGTTTTGGATTTAGGTTGACCGAGTTGCCTGTGCTGGCTGCAACACTCGACCCGCATCTGGCAACTCGAGCCGCAATTTTTGTTCGCGCGGGGGTCGGATATATCGTTTTCGACAAGAAGATGACCCTCTCGTCGCAAGCTTTGCAGAACGGAGCACCAGCGCTTATCAACCTTCAACCGCTCGATTTACCCAAAAATTCGGGGTTCCGGTTCGATGCGCCCCCGGAATCCACCCTTTCGGTCACGCTTGACGGCACAGCCTGGAAGCTGTTTCTATCCAAGAAACAAGATACTTTCTCAGTTACTACTTCCCTCTTGGCGCAGCCGGATTTTGCTCTGGGTGCTCGTCTCTTGCTGCCTTTGCCGGATGCTCCGGAGCCTGTACGCTTTACCGATCCCATTGTGGGCGATGATTTAATCCTCGTCCCTCTGGCCCAGAGTCAAGCTTTCAATGTGGAACGGCGCATTCCGAATCTGACCGTTTTGCCTGCCGCGCAAGGGCTCGTTGTCAAGCCGTTGTCGGAAAAGGTCCTGGTGCGCGCCGTCTCAGACGGCGTTGAAATCACTTCGGAAGGCGGACTTTTACTCTCACGCGCCAGCGATACCGGATCGATCGGAGACTCGGTATCGAAGAACAAAGCCGCCACTCTTGGAAAGTCGATTTTTGATTTTACCACATGGAGAGGCAAGGCGGGCGAGACTTTCACTCAAGCGCGGCAGCGTTTGCAGCAGACTATCGTGGATGTGCCGGAAGCTGAGCGGAACAGGGCCAGGATGGAGCTGGCACGCCTCTATTTTGCGAGAGGATTCGGCGAGGAAGCTGTTTCTATGCTTGAGTATATTGCCAAAGAGGTTCCGGACTTAAAATTCCACGACGATTTTATGGCTCTTTTGGGTGCTTCAAAAATTCTAGCCTATCGCTCCGAAGACGGATTGCGCGACCTCTCCGTTTCGGGACTTTCCGATCAGCCTGAGGTCGCACTGTGGCAAGCAGTGGGGCTGGCTCAAATGAGGGAGTGGAAAGAAGCCGAAGAGCGGTTTTCAACCAAGGAGACCCTTCTGGCGGGATATCCCGAACCTTTCTTCTCGCGCTTTTTCGTCATGGCTATCGAGTCGGCGCTTGCGGTCTCTCAAACTCACGAAGCAGCCGACTGGCTTCATTTTGTCGCTAACTCTCCGCACTCCGACGCGATCAATCCCGCGCTCGCCTTCCTGCGCGGCGCTATTGACGCTCGGGCCGGACACGAGGTGGAGGCCCGGAAAGCTTGGAAAGAAGCCAAAACCTCGAGCGACCGGCTCTATAAGGTTCGCGCTGAGCTTGCATTGATCGATCTCGACGTTTCAAATGGCTCTCTCTCCCCCGCGCAGGCGGCTGACAGGTTGGAGGCCATGCGGTTTGCTTGGCGTGGCGACGATCTTGAGGCCGATATTTTGCACAGGCTGGGGCAGTTCTATCTACAAGCCAAGAATATCAAAGCCGGGATCAATATGATGTCCAAGGCAGCAACGCTTTTTCCAACAGGCTCGCTCACGCCTACGGTGCGTGCCGAAATGGCTGCGGCATTCCGCGACGTTTTTCTCGGGTCCAAGATCAAGATTTCGCCTTTGGATGCGCTAACCCTTTACCGGCAATATCGAGATCTGCTGCCAGTCGGAAAAGAACGCGACACGATCCTCACCCATCTTGCCGAAAGGCTCGTAGCCGTCGACTTACTCGATCAGGCGGCGGCTCTTTTGGAAGATTTGGCAAAAAACCATTTGCAGGGCGACGAAAAAATTCGGGCAATTTCAAGGCTTGCGGCAATCCGGCTTTTGGACCATAAGCCAAGCGAAGCCTTAACGGCACTGGCGATTATGGAAGACAACGAGGCCTCTGCGCCGTTGCAAAACGAGCGCGTTCTTTTGAAGGCGCGGGCGCTTTCCGAACTTAACCGGGCTTCCGAAGCAACCGCTCTTCTCAAGGATAATACAAGCACAGATGCCATTTTGCTCCGCGTCGATATGGCTATGCGCGCGCAGAAATGGCAAGATGCCGCAGCGACCTTAATGACGCTGGTTGGGCCTCCACCCGCAACCGGGGTTGCCCTGTCGCCGGATAAGGCGGGTTGGCTTGTTAATGCCGCGATTGGTTTTGCGTTGGCTGAAGATCAGGTCAACCTCGACAAGCTCGCCATAGATTATAGCAAGTCGATGGAAACAAATGTTCAGAACAACACGTTTCTCATGTTGACCCGGCCTGAAAAAACAGGTCAGCTGCGCGACCTTTCGACGGCACAGGCTCAGTTGTCGCAGGTCGATATGTTTCAGGGGTTCCTGAACAATTATCGAAAGGGCGTTTCGGTCGGCGCCGGTGAGAAGTAGCCGCTAGGAAAATCTCGAAAATGGCACACAAGTACTGCGGGTTTCCGTCCTGTCTTTCCCTGATTCTGGCACTGGGGCTAATTCCGCCCGCATCTGCCGCTCAGGATGATTCTTTGCGGGTTCTTAAAGCTACAGTCAATTCAGAGTCTAAGAATCCAGAGGTTTGCTTCGAGTTTGACAAGCCCCTTGCTCCTGCTTCGTCTTCCCGCCTTGCTGTCGCGCTTAGGCTCGAGGAGAACGGGAAACTCATCATTCCGGCCAATATCGCGGCTGCAAATTCGTCTTTGTGCATCTTCCCGCTCGAAAGAAATGCTTCATACAGGGTTAGCGTCAAGGGTCTGCGCGGTATCAATGATGAAAAGATGGCGGCCCCCTACACATCGTCGTTCACTATTCCGGACCGCACGCCTCTTCTTGCTTTCGTCGGCGACAATGGCGGCGTGAACGAGTTCGGCTCTTCGGATAAGCCGATCACCTTGCGAGTCGTCAACGTTCCTCGCGCCACTCTTGAAGTTTATAAGATTACCGATCCCGCTCTGATGGCGCGTGTTTGGCAAGACCGGTCGCTAACCGCTCTGGCACCTTCCGAAGCCGCGACCCTTGTGCGTTCTAAGGGACCCGCCATCTGGCGCGAGGATAAGCGCTTTGCCGATGTGCCAAATGCGACTATCGAGCAGAAGATATCGCTTGCAGATAGAATACCGGAGCTTTCACCTGGCCTTTATTTTGTCGTTGCAGACTCCGAAGCTCCCAAGAAAGACAAGGCCAAAAACGACAAACAGGAGAAGGATAAGGGGCTAACACCCCTTGCAGCCGCCTGGGTTAAAAAGTCGGACCTCTCCTTGCGTGCGGTTAGGGATAGCGAAGGCCTTCATGTTCTTGCATCTGACTCCAAGGGTCCCAGAACCGACTTACGCCTATTGGCATTCAACAGTGAGGCAGCCCAGATTTCCGAAGCCAGCGAAGGTAGCGACGGCATTACCTTCATCGCGAATGACCCTCAGACGGCTGAAAAGGGTTCCATTGCCACTGTGGTCGGCATTGACAAGCAGGGCAATGTGGCCTTTGCCGACGTAGAGAACCTCCCGTCCCTTTCAGCCGATACGTATCCCGATGCGTTGCGTGTCGACCCTTTGTTCGTTGCGCCGTTGGATCGTGTTGAAGTTCTCCTCTCCCCCAAGCCTTTGCAGAAAGAACCGGAGTTAAAAAATTCAAGTGTTCTTAGGCTAGCGCGAGGCGATTTCGCCTATCCTGACGTGCCTTTACCGGTGGATGCTTTCGAAGCAGGCAAAATCGCCGTTCAAGCTCCCGCAACGCCGGGCGATTGGTCTGTATTTTGGCAGAAGGCAGATGGAACGGTGCTGTCAGAGACTGCCTTGCGCGTAACGACTAATCTCCGGGCCGCAAGCCTTCGGGTTTCCACCGAGCGCGATACACTCTCTGCGGATAGAACTCTCTCGCTTGATATCTCTTCGGTCACTGCCGACGGCAAGCCCGTGCCGCTTGCGGGAGGGCGTGTCGTGTCAGTTTGGGAGAGGCTTGATGCGAACGCGTTCGGGTGGAAAAACTACAAATTCGGAGTTCAGACGCCCCGTTCCACAAAGCCGGTTACTGTGAGCTCGTTTCTTACCGACCTGAATGGGCAAGCTTCGCTACGTCTCACTTTGCCGCCACCTCCACCTGAGAGAGGGCTTTATCACGCGTCGTTGAAGGTTATCAGCGATCCGGATTCCGGCATAGCCGATGCGCAACCGCTGTCCCTGCCCCTTCACCCGGAGCAGACCGTTGTTGGCATCAAACCTTTAGCCGAGGACGCGCGTTTTCCTCAGAATGGCATGGCTAGATTTTCGCTTATCGGCATTTCGTCGGGCGGAAAAGCACGCGACGCTGATCTCTCGTTCCAGATCTATGAAGAGGGACGCAGCTTCGCATGGTATCAAGACGAAGGCCGTTGGAAATACAAGCCCGAAGCTCAGTTGAGGCCGATTGGCGCCGGTGCAATCTCTATCAAGGCCGACGGAAGCACCGTGCTGGACTGGCCCGTGACTGCGGGAAACTATAGAGCCGCAGTTCTCAACTCGGATGGCGATGTTCTCGCCCAAACAACGTTTAGCGCTGGAGCAGATTCGCGTAGCGTGCCGCCGCCATCCCCGTTGTCGGTGTCAGTGCCCAAAAGCATTTCTCTAGGGCACGAAACCAAGGCGCATTTCAGCTTGCCTGAGACTTCTGTGGTAACCGCCCTAGTTGCCGATACACGCGTGCGCAAATTTATTCACGAGGTGAGGCAGAAGGGAGACAACACGATCACCTTCACCCCGGGAGCGGATTGGTCCAAAACGGTTACGCTGAGCGTGCAAGCGCAGGCTTGGAACGATGCAAAAGCTTGCAACCAGAAATGGGAGGGCGTTGCGCGGGCTCTCATTGCTCATGAAGCCGATGGCCTCAAGGATGCTTCAGGCATATCCGTCGTTTCGGGATACGACCCTTCTGCAACAATCCTTCGCAAGGGAGATAACACGTCGCTTTCGTTTGCTTTTCATAACAACGCGACATCCGCTGAGTCCATAAGATATCAGTTTTCGGTCTCGCCAGGCTTTCCCATCGGTAACGGCGAAGGTGAGATGACTCTCGCTCCCAAACAAAGCAAAGCTGTG
>CAZLIG010000049.1:0-12093 GCA_964559415.1 uncultured Rhodospirillaceae bacterium | reverse complement strand
CTATAACGGTTTTCGAGACCGTCGCTTTCGACCACTCAGCCACCTCTCCGGTCTACGGAACAAACGCACCTTTGCCTAGGTTTGATCCTGGACTGGCCCCAAAACAACAATAATCGCAAGGGGATCAGTTTTGCGGGGGCTTTTATATCAGAACAAGGCGCAGTGTCGAGAACAAATGAAATGGATAATGACGCATTAGGGCCTTTGAGCCCGGTTTTTTTATGATATTCCGCTTGGTTTACGGGTGCTTTCAGGGTTTGGCGTAGATGCAGGGCTTTCGCCTTTCCACCCCTCTTTTGGGTGCGAATCGGCGATTCGCTTTATCTCCGGCTTTTCCGGATTGGCCCTTTTATTACGGGAGAAAAAGGCTTCTTCTTATACGCGTTGACACCTGTGTTATTTCGTGTAAGAGGTCTCCGGCTTGGGCAAGTCCTTTAATTAATTGGCTTTGGAGGAGGAAAAGTGTCGAAAGCGGAATGGGGAACGAAGCGTGTGTGCCCGAATTGCGGCAAGCTCTATTATGACATGAAGAAGAATCCGCCGGTGTGTCCCGCCTGTAAGACGCCTTTTGATACGGAGACGCTGGTTCGCCGCCGTAGCCGGGCGGATCGTAAAGCGCCTAAGGACGTTGCAGAAGAGGTTATCGACGATATTCCAGTCGCTGCCGCAGCAGAGGACGCCGTGATCGAAGATGCGGAAGAGCTGGCCGATGAAGCTGTTGACGAAGTCGTCGAAGTCCAAGAAGAAGAATCGTAAATCGAAGTACGTTTCAGATATCTCTTGAGGCTAAAACCTCAAGGGGCGCGTTAACGTCAATCAGGCCAACCGAAATTGTGTGCGCTGTTGTGGTGTGCCATGTGGCTTCGGCTAACGCTTGGGCTTTGCGGAAAATGTCTTCGCGAAGCCCTTTGGCTAAGGTGACATGGGGACGCCATAGCTTGGCAAAATCGGAAAAAAAGCTTAGGCAGCATTGCTGGCTTTGGCGCAATTCTTTTGACATGGGTGGCTCGATAAAGAGCACCTTTTGTTCGCTCTCAAATGTGTTGATCCTCGCCAACTCCAACGTGAAACCACGGAGGCGCGGCGCGAAGGCTTCGAACCGTTCCTTGACGCTATTGGCGTCATCGGCATCGATGACCAGAAGCGTAAGGTGAGGTGGCATCTTGCGTTCGCGAGGAGGAAAGCCTTCGATTTCCCGCATCATGGAACGGCGCAGGTCACGAATTGCTTCTTCTGCCTTTTCATTAAACCTGAAATAGATCGCATAGCGCATAGCAGCCTCAGGCCGATAGCGGCAGTTGACGGAGCGTTTTTATGAACGTTACAGCGGAAATTCGCCTTTTCCGAGGAGACAAAAAGGGGTTCAAGGTATCTCTTTGAATTTGCGACATTCCCTCTAAATGTGTATTCTTTCTTGGGGCTTTAACGACAAGAGCTATCATGGATACAGGACTTCAGATCAGACCGGCTAAACATGACGACTTGAAAGCTATCGCGGCTATCCATGTCCGGGTGTGGCGGCTGTCGCACGCGGGTTTGCTTCCACCGGAGATTCTCGACGCTGCCGACGCGGAGGAGCGCCTTAAAATGTGGGAGGAGAGCTTTGGCGAAAAAGGTACCAGCCTTCTTATCGCTTGCATTGGGCCAAGGCCTATTGGATTTATCGCGTTTGGTCCTGCACGCGACCGAGATTTCAAAGGCGCCGGCGAAATCTATGCTGTGTATTTGCTTCGAGAGGCTTGGAAACGGGGTGTTGGAAAAGCTTTATTCAACAAGGCAAAAGAGGGGTTTCTGGAGAACGGGTTTCTCAAGTTTTATCTTTGGGTTCTCGATGCGAACGATGCCGCTATTAAAACTTTTGAGCGATGGGGCGGCAAAGTCGATCCCAATGTCGTGCGCGAGAACGAAGTTATCGACATGATTTTTAACGAAGCTTTGGTGACCTTCGGCGTCAAAGAAAAGAAGGCGACTTAACTCAAAATTTTAATCCCCCTGTTCTTCCTTACCGTTTCCGTAGCGGAGGACTTCGACTTTTTCGAGAGTCACCAAACCGCTACCCATCATCGTGCGAAGCACAGGACGGAACGCTTCAATCTTTGCTTGCTTGTCTACGATTTCGATCACAATGGGAAGGTCTTCGGATAGCTCCAGAAAATTTGCTCGATGGACCCTTGTCGAGCGGCCATATCCCATCGGCCCACGGAGGACTGTCGCTCCCGCCAGGTGCATCTCGCGCGCCTTAAGGACGATGGATTCATAAAGGGGACGGCCTTCGAACCGGTCGCTTTCACCGATGAAGATGCGCAGCAGCAAAGATTCTGGAGGAATGTTCATTTATTCTAAGCCCCTTTAAGTTGGTTGAGAGCAGCGGCCGCAGCGTAGCCGAGATAAACCGAGAGCAGGCACAGGAACACGGAAAGCACGACGTTGCCCCCTGCCCTCGCGAATTCGCCGCTTTGAGCAAGATTCAGCGTTTGCAGGCTAAAGGACGAAAATGTCGTGAAGCCGCCACATAGGCCGACCATGACAAACTCACGATGGACAGGCGCCACCAAAAGCCTGCCGTTCGGGCCTGTCAGCGTCGAGAAGAAGCCGATGATAAACGAGCCTGTAACGTTGATCGCGATGGTTCCCCATGGAAAGTCTGATCCCCAATGGGCCGCCGCCAATCCCGAGCAGGCGAAGCGCGCCATTCCGCCCAAAGCACTTCCTATGGCGATCCAGATGTATGCTTCCATTGCTGTTAACCTCCGGCACAAGACTCAGCTTCGCCTAGAGGTATAGCCGATCCGCAAGGAAGACGCCATTTGCGCCTTACTCTAAGGGGTGTTGCTGCGCGGAGTGATAACCGTTGTCGATGAGGATGGCGGCGTAACGATTGTCGCTCGCGGCGGGGGCGTGGGGGCTTGCGGACACGGCGGGCATATGCATTCCGACGAACACGCGCTTAAAAGAAGCATAGTCGGCACAAGGAAAAACACCGAAAGGGCATAACGAGAAATAAGCGTTTTTATCATCGTGTTCCTCCGTTTTGGCCGCGAGGGGATATTCTGCAACGGAGGAATGTAAAAATGCTATTTGGGATAGCCAAATCGCTTTAGCTGCCCCGGATGCGGTCGCGCATATATGCCAACAGCATATCCAATTTTCCGCCGTCGCGCTGAATGATGGCAGCGTATTCCTGGCGCTGGGTCACACTCTGGCTGACTCCATTAATCACAACATCTATTACCGCCAGACGTTCTGCATCCCGGCGGACACGCCAATCCACGGCCGTGGGCTGGCCGCCGCCTGTTGGGACCACCTCACTGCTCACGATGACGTCCCTCTCGCTTTCGTGACGAACGCCTTTGATTTTGAAGCTTTGGCCATTATAAAGCTTAAGGCGTTCGCCGTACATTTTAACGACCAGTTCCTCAAAAAGCTTCATGAACTCCGCTTGCTGGGCGGGCTGCGCCGTATTCCAGGCACGACCGATAACGAACCGCCCAATCGTCCGCATATCGAACGCATTTCGTAGAAGTTCGTAGTAATGGCTCGTGCGCTGCGTCTCGGACAGGCTGCGATCCGTAATTGTGCCGATGGCCTGATTGCCAAGGTTTTGAATAAAACTGCCTGCGGCAACCTGTTGCGATTGATCGGCAACTGCGAGAGGAGAAGCATTGGCTTGGGCGAGTGACGGCTCTGGCGCAAAGACACCAAGTGCGATGCCGATGCCTACAACCCAAACAAATTTTTGACAGTGTTTTTTCATGCTTTATCTCCATGCCGCGTTCGCGGCGCCTTGTGGCCTCTTCGAGTGGCATTATGTTTCAGAAAAAACAATGTCGGGAATATGGCGTATGATTATAAGAGAATTCAGTATGTAAAATTCAGCCGCACACGCTTTATCTACAAACACTTTTTGAAGATAAGCCCTCACACCTCAATAAATTGTAAAATCGCGAATGCCCTTTGAACGGCTAATGCCTTTGTGATAAGATTGCAGCAGTAAGACCTGTATCGTTTCCGGGCGGTGGTTGTTTCTTTATTTCGCCAGCTAGGTCTTGTTGCCTCATTCCAGATAGTCCTGTTCTTCGCGTTGCAGATGCCTCGCGCGCCAACGCCCCTTTGAGTTTTGGAGAGGCGATGAGTTCGCTCTTCGCTCCTTCAATGGTGTCCCTTCCATTCGCGAAGGGGTTTTTCTCTTAACCCATAACAGGAGGCTTTCGATGACGGATCAATCCAAGTGCTCATTCGATCAGATGAAAGACAAAATCAAGGAAACCTGGGACCGTTTAAGCGACGACGATATTGCCCTTTACAATGGCAACGAAGAGGAATTCTTCGGAAAAATTCAAGAGGTTTACGGAATTTCTAAAGAGGCTGCTGAAAGTCGCATCAAGGAGATACAGGAAACCTGTGCGAAGGAGGCCTAAGGCTTAAGGCCGGGCGCTGTGCGAAGCAACGCACCGGCCTTTCTCTTTTTTACCAAGGATGCGGCTAATGTTGCTTGTCATGCTGACCGGCCTCGCGGCCATCCTTATTGTTTTCGCCGCGATGATCGCGGTAAGGCCCGATGTGTTTCTCGTCAAGAGATCTCTCACGATGACGTGCCCTGACGAGATCATTTTCGATCAGGTCAACGATTTGCGGAAGTGGGAAAGATGGTCGCCATGGGCAAAGCTCGACCCCGCCACGAAGCGCCATTTCGAGGGGCCGCGCGAAGGCGTGGGCGCCATCCTGCGATGGGATGGCGACGAGAAAATCGGCGAGGGCAGCATGATTATCACTCAAAGCAGGCCGTGGAACCTGATCCGGCTTCTGCTCGAATTTGACAAGCCCATGCGTGTCTCGAGCACTGCCGAATTTGTGCTCGTACCCCTGGGAAACCAAACGGCCGTGACATGGAGCATGTACGGCAATTTGGATTTCAAGGGAAAGGCGATGGGCCTGTTCTTCAATTTTGAGGAGTTTCTCGGAAGGCGCATGGAGCGCGGACTCGTCGAATTGAAGTTTTTTGTCGAGAGTGAGAAAATCGTTCATTAAGGAGAATATATGGAAAAGATCCTTCCTTTTCTCTGGTTCGACAGCGAGGCTGAGGAGGCAGCCAATTTCTACACATCGATTTTCGACAACTCAAAAATTTTGAACATCGTTCATTACGGAAAGGTGGGCGCTCAGCATTCCGGAAAGCCCATCGGCTCCGTCATGAGCGTCGAGTTTCAGCTCGCCGGACAAGAGTTTGTCGCTTTGAACGGCGGAAAGAAATTTTTGTATACACCTGCGATCTCGCTTTACGTTAACTGCGACACACAAGAGGAAGTCGATTATCTATGGGAAAGGCTTTCCAGCGGAACATTCGAACAGCGAGGCTGGTTGGCCGACAAGTACGGGATTTACTGGCAAATCGTTCCGGAAATTATCGGCGAGATGCTTGCGGATAGAGATGTCGAAAAAGCCGGGCGAGTCATGCAAGCGATGGTGTCTATGAAAAAGCTCGACATCGCTACGCTTAAACGCGCGTTCGAAGGAGAAGATGATTCCGGCCTTTGACTTTTAGCAAGGCTTCTCGCCTATCCCCACGTTACTATTTTTCCCAAGAAATTCGAACGGAAGGAGCCGCTTCATGACCGACTATACTCCTCAGGGCGATGCCAAAGAAAAGCTTGGCTCCATGCGCGACGAAGTGCGCGAAACAGCAGGCAAGGTCAAGGAGGACTTGCAGGGACTCGCCCACGATGCTGGTTTTATGGCTCGTCAATATGTGGATGCAGGGCAGCGCAATGTTCAGAGCGCTACTCATACCCTTGCCGATACTATTCAACGGAAGCCTCTCCAATCGAGCGCCATCGCGATGGGAATAGGCGTTGTTTTGGGGATGCTCATGCGTCGCCATTGAACGTGAAGATCGCGTTCCCCAATCAGATCGGAATTCTTGCAATGCTCACTCTTGGAAAGCTGCTCGGCGCGACTGCCGTCAATGGCGTGATCCATAGCACACAGCTGTTTCAACGGTTTCTATCGGGCATGGTCATCATTATTGTCCTCGCTGTCATCAGCAGCATCATGCTTGCGTCGCTCATTGTCGGGGGGATTTTTGCGGTCTACACAAGCCTTATCGACGCCGGAGTCGAGAGTATGCCTGCTATTATGGTCATTGTCGGATTGCTCGCCTTTATTACGGCCCTGCTGTTCGGAATTACGCTTTGGCAGATGAAGCAGCTTAAAGAAGGCGTTACGGCGGCGATAAGCCCGAAATCATCGGGCGGGACAGGAGGAGGATTTGGCCGTGTGATCGACGCATTTTTAGAAGGATTTTCCAGAAAGCCAGTTTAGGTCGGACTGTTACGAAAAAGACTCATTCGCCTTTCTGTTTTTTCGAGAAATTATTTTTTCGTTTGACAGTATGTAACCAAATCAGTCATGCTTGCTCTCGGTTTGGTGTCCGTTGTGGAACCAAATGCGCGATGTGATACGGCTTGGTTGATGATCAACAATGTCGACATATTGCTCGCAGCGTTAAGCTGCCAAGGTCATCTCTCAGATGACCAAAGCGACTGGTCTTTCTGCCAGCGCAATACCCTGCTTGTTTCGGGTTCGGGTTCGGGTTCGTCGTCGTCGGGTCCCCTCCGGGACCTATAAACGCGCGTTTTCACCCTACATCTCCGTCATAAAATAACATTTAAAAGCAGGAAAAGCCATGTCCACACGCATTCCCACGCCCTTCCGCGTCCTCATACTGGACGCTCCGCACCCGGTAGCCGCCGAGATATTCGAGGCTAACGGATTTGAAGTCGATCAAGTTAAGAAGATGCCCACTTCAGAACTCACCGCTTGCATCGGGAAGTATGACGCCCTTCTGGTTCGCGGCACAGAGATCAAGGACAAAGCGATATTCGAGAACGCCAAAAGGCTGCGAGCCATCGGGCGCGCCGGTACGGGCTATGACAACGTCGACCGGAGGCTTGCCACTCAACACAGCATCGTCGTGATGAACGCGCCGGACGGCAATGCACCCGCAGCCGCCGAGCTTACGATGATGCATATGCTTAATCTCGCCAGGAAGATCACGCTCGCGAATGCCAATGTTCATGCAGGAACGTGGACGCGGACCGTTCACGAAGACGACTTTCAACTTCGCGGGAAAACATTGGGACTTATCGGCTGCGGGCGCATTGGCTCCCGCGTCGCGCTTCACGCCAAAAGCTTCGGAATGAATGTGGTCATTTACGATCCGTACATTCTCGACGGGAAAGCGGAGGACCTTGGCGGCTTGAGAGTCCCGGAACTCAAGGCGTTGCTGCAAGATGCCGATATCGTGACGCTTCACCCCGATCTAAACGATGAAACGCGGCAGATGATTAATGCCGAGACTCTGGCTGTTTGCAGGAAGGGCGTTTACATCGTGAACTGCGCGCGCGGCGAGATGATTGATACGTCAGCCTTGGCAGATGCGCTCAAGAGCGGGCACGTCGCCAATGCAGCTTTGGACGTCATCGAAAACGAGCCGGTTAAAGGCGATGCCGACAAGTGGAAGACAAACCCCCTGCTCTCTATCGACCGAGTTGCGTTCACCCCGCACTTGGGAGGCACGACAAGGGAGTCTTTGCGAGACGTAGCCCAACAGGCTGCCGAGCAGATTGTCGATTATCTCTGCGATGGCGTCGTCGCGAACGCCGTTAATGAGCCGTTTGTTCAGGCGGCGTGCATTGCCGACAGGCAGACCTTTATACGCAAGGCGGGCTGACCCATGGATGCTCCATTGAACAAACCGAAGTGCGCCTGTTTTTCCTCCGGGCCTTGCGCAAAGCGTCCAGGGTGGTCTCTCGATGCGTTGAAAGACGCGGCAATTGGACGATCTCATCGCGCGAAGATTGGCAAAAAAAAGCTCAAGCTTGTGATCGATGAGATCAAGGAGATTCTTGGACTGCCCAAAGAGTACCTTGTGGCCATCATGCCCGCGTCGGATACAGGGGCCGTCGAGGCGGCTTTGTGGTCCTTGCTTGGGCCTAGGGCAGTCGATGTGTTTGCGTGGGAAGCTTTCGGCAAGAGTTGGGCAAGCGACTGTATTAACGAACTGAAGCTTGAGACGCGCGTCTTCTCGGCTGAATATGGAAAGCTTCCGGATCTTTCGCTGGCTGATTTTGCGCACGATGTGGTGTTTACCTGGAACGGCACCACTTCGGGCGTCATCGTCCCTAATGGAAATTGGATTGCGGAGTCCCGTTCAGGCTTGACCATATGCGATGCGACCTCCGCAGTTTTTGCGGTGCCAATGCCGTGGAACAAGCTCGATGTCGTCACCTTTAGCTGGCAAAAGGTTTTGGGAGGCGAAGGACAGCATGGCGTTCTTGTGCTCTCTCCGCGAGCTGTGGAAAGGCTTGAGAGCCATACGCCTTCTTGGCCGATGCCAAAAATCTTCTGCCTTACCAAGAACGGAAAGCTTAACGGCGAGCTTTTCGAGGGGGCGACGATCAATACCCCCTCGATGCTTTGCGTGGAAGATATGCTTGATGCTCTTAAATGGGCGCGAGGCATCGGCGGCATCGAAGCGCTTTTTGAGCGGAACAGAACGAATTTTGGCGTTATCGAGCGGTGGGTTGAACGGACGTCATGGGTTGATTTTCTGGCGGAAGATGGGTCCTGTCGGTCACCAACTTCGGTTTGCCTGAAACCTGCCGATCCCGCTCTCCTTGCTGTGGGCAAGCAGGAACAGGCCGTGTTCTTCAAGCAGATGACTGCGATGCTAGAGTCGGAGAAAGTTGCCTATGACATTAACGCCTATCGGGATGCGCCGCCGGGGTTGCGCATCTGGTGCGGCGCGACTGTCGAAGCCGATGATCTTCAGGCGCTTGTTGCATGGCTCGACTGGGCGTATGCAGCCTGCGAAAAACTTCGGAGGGCGGCTTAGGTTCTGAATGATATCGAAATCTTATGGCCGTTGCGCAGAGAATGATGCTTACGGCTATGAACCTGCCCTATCGAAACTTCGGACTCGAACTCCTTGTCGAAGGCGTCATCATGTACTTCGTGATGTACGCGATGGTCGACAGGTTCGCCTACGTTTATATCAACGCCAACAACTTTTACATGACCCTCATGATGGTCGCGCCCATGGGAATGGTCATGCTTTATTCAATGCGCGGAATGTTTCAGGACAAAGCTCTGAACAGGAGGCTTTATCTCTTTTTTGCACTCCTTTTCCTCATCTCTTTTTATGCTATGCGCGCGCAAGCCCTTGTGGGCGACCGGCAGTTTTTGCGCTCCATGATACCGCACCATTCGGGCGCTATTCTAATGTGCCGGAGGGCTTGGATCAGCGATCCGGAGATTATGGACCTTTGTGATACTATTATCAGTTCTCAGCAGAACGAGATCGACCAAATGGAAGAGATACTGCGCAGATTATAAACGTCCTCTGCAGCGTTAGCGTGATGGCGGCATCAGGTTTACTCTGGGCAGTGCTCCTACGATAACTGCAATGCTATCTGGTAATGGCTTGGCACCCTAAATGGGTTGCGAACAGATTACGGGCTTGGGCTTCTTGTTCGGGATGCAACGCCGCTTTTGGGAGGACGTAGGCTACCCTCGGCTCAATGTATAGGAAGAAGAACTGCTTTGTTTCCCTTACGTTAAGGAGCTGGCTCCACTTGTGTGTTGCCTCAAAGGACTCGGCGGTGACTTTAAGGCCCTCTTCGCTCATCGCATATGTGATCTCTCCGGCCCTCTTCCTTCTCACCAGATATATCCCCAATGCCTGAAGCAGCGGGATTGCGATGAAGACGAAGATGACACCTAAAAAGAGCAATCTGGGTAACGGGATGGGGGCGTCCTTTGGGACGATTTCGATCCCTGCCTCTTGGGCTACGAGAAGCAGGACTGCGGGACCTGCAACGAAAACAATATAGGAAAGCCACTTTGCAAGCCGCTTGTGCGGAAGCGCCCGGAGCGCTTTGAACTGGGTCCAGAAGTCGAGACGGAAGGCTATTGATAGGTCTTTGTCGGCCATCAGCTAAGCACCGCAGCACTTTTTATATTTCTTGCCCGAACCGCAGGGGCATGGATCGTTTCGGCCTGTTTTTTCGGCGTGGGCCGGGAAGGAGCCTCGAGCGCCTTCAACGTAGAACCACTTGCCTTCACGGCGCTCGAAACGGCTGACCTCACGGTGTTCGAAAGGCTTGCCGCTTTCATCAGAAAAGCGGGCTATGAATTCAACAACACCTTCGTTATCGGCCTCGGCTCCTCTTTGTACCGAAAGGATTTCGAGGCTTGTCCACTCGCTTGAGCACGCCCACTGCCGGGTCGCTTCACGATTGAAGCCTTTTCGCTTTTCGGGCGCGAGAGTCTCCTCAAGATAATCGATGTTGTGGGTCGCAAAAGCCGCGTAGCGCGACCGCATTAGTGCTTCAGCCGTCGGCACAGGTTTAACGCCGGTAAGATAGGGACCGCAGCATAAGCTGAAAGAACGGCCTGAGCAGCATGGACATGAGTCTGTTGGTGTCATTGAAGTCCTGTATGATCAACGAGAGTACTGCCGCTGCCTGCGCGGCAGCGGCGATGCTCTATTTGCTACCGCGCTGGACCATGAGGTCTAGATCTTCCCGAAGGCTTTGAAGGTCTTCTTCGTGCTCAACCTCCTGAGCCAGGATCGTCAGCGCCATATTGTATGTCACCGGGTCAATGTCCTTTGTCGCGTCCATAAGCGCCTTGTAAGTTGCTATTGCGCACTGTTCACCCGCGATGTTTTGATCGAGCAGGACCGCGACGTAAGGATCGGCGGGAGCATCGTATGCACAGGGGCTTTCGGAAATCCATTTTTCGGGCGAGAGGATCGGCGTACCGCCAAGCTGAATTATGCGGTTAACCAAGAGGACTGCATGGCTCAATTCCTCCGTCGCATGAAGGTTAAGTTCGGCTGCGACAGCGTCTTTCATCGGACCCTTGACGACCTTTGCTCCGAGCCAATACTGATAATAAGCTAGCCACTCGCTGGCATATGCCGCATTGAGCAGCTTGAGGATAGACTCGACTTTTGCACCAACGATTTCACGACCACGGGTTCCCATTTCTCACTCCTTCAGGAATAGGGTTTACGTCCGAGTCTTGGCATTTTCTTTGGCTTTTAACAACAAGAACCTTGCGAGAGAGGTTCATGGGAGAGAGACCGCTTGCAGCTAGTCAAGCTCACGGTCGATGCGTTTACTTTCGGCAGTCTCACGCAGCGCATATAAAATAACGAGGCTTACGGCCAGAAGCAGCCCGTCGGATATTATGAGCTTTGCAAACGTTTCTTCTTCCCATACCCTGAACCATAGCTGAAGCAGGAATGCGGCTACTCCCAAGATAAAGAGCGCTAGAGATACGAGAGCCGGAATTTTCATGGCTTTATCTCCTCTATGACAACAGCCGTGCCGTAGCACAGAACTTCGGTTACGCCCTTCATGATATCCGTGGTGTCATAACGGGTCATGATGATGGCGTTTGCTCCGTTTCGCTCGGCTTGATCACACATGATGCTAAACGCGTCGCGGCGAGCGTTCTCGCAAAGATTTGTGTATATTGTGATGTTGCCGCCAAAAATCGTTTGCAAACCGCCGAGAAACTGTCCGATCACCGAGCGCGAACGAACGACAATTCCTCGAACTACACCGATGTTCTTTACGATCCTGTAACCGGGGATATCCAAAGCCGTTGTGACTGCATGGGGTCTCATAAGAAAGCCTTTCGTTTGTAATGACCATGCTCTCAGGCAATTACTTAAGGAGAGATTAAGAACCGAGACCGATTTCCTAGCCGGAGGTCCTATGAGGGATCTGCGGAAGGAAACAGCCAGAGGGTATTTCCAATTACTTTTTGCCTACTTGGAGGGGTAAGAGGACGGTATGTGGTATTAGACTTCAAACTGAAGGCATAACGCTCCGCACGGGCTCTTTGGCATTTAGCGATATTAAGATTCAACTGTCTTTCCAGAGCTTCTTTGCAAGCATCTTCGAACTCTGTAAGCCCGATGTGCGGAGCCATATAGTGGGTGTCAGGGCCATCTTTACCGGGAGCGGTGAACTCCACCGAGACGGCTTTGCCTTCTCTTCGAGCACGTTCTTCAAGATCAGC
>CAZLIG010000048.1:0-12161 GCA_964559415.1 uncultured Rhodospirillaceae bacterium | reverse complement strand
GTTCGCATATCCTTCCCCCTTATCGCTTAACCGATCCGATAATGATGCCCTGATGGAAAAGGCGCATAGTACGGCTGGCTTGGTTTGCTTGTTTGGCATCCTCCTTCGCCTGTTGCTGTCCGATCCGGTTATGGAAGTCTTGGGAACAGGATACGCCTCGAGCGGCGGAGGCGCCTTAAGCAAAATCCACCCGGGCGTATATTTCGTGTACTTGTCCTTCTTCCTGCTGCTTGTCGATCGTGCGCAGCCTTTAAAGCAGGCAATCGAAATCGCTCGCGAGCAAAAGCTATACAGTACTGCTGTTTTGGTAATGATCGCGATCACCTGCTACTGGGCATTAAGAGGCCCCAAAGGATTGGCGTTGCTTCTCGATACGCACTTGCCTGTGCCAATCGCCGCGCTTGTCCTGTCCTATACCCCTCGCATTTACTGCAAGAGAGCCATAAGGTTTTTTCTGGCTTTCATGGTTCTCAATAGCTTTATCGGAATAGCGGAATCTCTGGGCAAGTTCCGGATCATGACATTCGACCCCGAATGGCCCGTCCTTTCCGAGGAAAAATTCCGCGCCTCCGCCCTCGTCGGACACCCCTTGAACAACGCGATCCTTACCTCATTCGCCCTTTTCGCAACGCTGACTCTGAAAGGAAGCCCCTTAGTAAAGGCGCTTGCGATTTTCCTTTTTATGGTATCCTTGGTAGGCTTCGGCGGCCGCACCGCGCTTGTTATATCGACCGTTAGCGTATGCCTTTACGGCTTTGTGGCCTTAAAGGAGCAGCTTCAGCAAAAAACGACGGTCCTGAAACTCTTCATCCTCCTGGCTGCGACTTTGGTAGCTCCGTTTGTCTTCTTTGGTGGCCTCTACTTCGCGCTTAATAGCGGCATGGGCGAGCGCCTTGTATCGGTCAGCTCCATGAACGATCCGAGCGCCGAAGCCCGAACTCTGGCTTTCACCGCCTTCGATTATATGTCGCACATCGACCTGCTTTTCGGCGTTCCCTCGGATCAGGTGGACGAGATCGTTGGCCGCATGGGCCTTACCCTGCCGATGTCCGACATCGAAAACCCGTGGATACTGATGATGATGCAGCTGGGTGTGATATTTTTCACAGTCTGGCTGATAGCGACCGCATTGCTGGTCAAACAACTTATGACAGGCAAGCCGTTCATATTGAAGCTCGCAGTACTCTCCTACTTCCTCTCCGCCTCCACCTTTAATTCATTCGGTCGTAAAGACTTCCTTTATGTCATGATGGTAGCAGTCATCATTTGCGTTTCGCGTGGGTTCGAAAAGCAAGAGGATCGTAGCACCTACGTTCAAAGGATGGCATGAGACCATGCTTTTTCGGCATATCCTAGGCTACACCCCATCGTTGCTCGTTCCCGCGATCACGGCGTTCCTCGCCGTGTTTGCCTATACGCGTCTTCTTTCCCCCTCCGAGTATGGCCATTATGCATTGGCCCTGAACTCGATGAACTTGTTAAGTGCCGTATTCTTCTTTTGGCTTCAGGTCTCGCTGCCAAGATTAATGCCGCAAGCCATCAGGAACAAAAACGACAACTCGTTCGAAACGACAGCCTACGCCGCCTACGGAGCCGTCAGCGCGGTAATCCTGATCGTCGGCATCCCGATCGTATGCCTTTATCCCTTCGGAGAATTCAAGGAAGTCGCGATTGCGACAATCCCGCTTGCGCTCTCGCGCTCCATACTGAATCTAAACCAAACTTTTCATCGAAGCCGCCTCGACTTCAACCGCTATAACGTCATCGAGTGCGGTCAGGCCGTCATCGGCTTAATGGCTGGGTTGGGACTCGTCTATTTTACGAAACTTCAGAGCTTCGGCGCAAATTTGGGCATGGTTTTCGGAATGCTCTGTATGTTGTCGGTTGACATCAAGAAGATCCTACGGGCCTCATGGCGCAATTTTGACCCTGTCATCCTGAAAGAGATCGTCCGTTTCGGAGCGCCGCTGGTCGGAAGCTATGCGCTGAGCTTTTTCATTTCATCCTCCGACCGCTATCTGATCGGCTACTTCCACGACGCGGCGGAGATCGGCATCTACGCCGCAGGCTATACGCTGGTGGACCGCATTATAACGATGCTCTTCATGGCCATTGCCACCCCCTCGTTTCCGCTTGTCGTGCTGCGGCTCGAACAGGAAGGCATCCCCGCCGCAAGGCAGCAGATGCACCGCAACGGCTTGGCTGTGCTTTTCCTTATCCTTCCCGCCTGTGCGGGAATTCTCCTGGCGAACGAGCAACTGGTCAACGTCCTCGTTGGTCCCGACTTCCGTGAAAGTGCGGTCAAACTCGTTCCTTGGATCGTCGGCGCATCGGCCCTGAACGGCCTTTCAACCCACTACTTCTGCCACACTATGCACCTCGCCAAACGGCCAAACCTTCTTTTCTGGGTGCAACTCCCCGTCGCGGCTCTCAATCTCATTTTGAACATCATGCTAATCCCAACCTATGGATATATGGGTGCCGCCTACGCGTCGTTTGCCTCATACGGGATACTGCTAGGGCTGAACATATGGATGGGGGCTAAAATCTTCCCCTTCGACTTTCCATTCAAGGAACTATTCCAAATCTCGGTCTGCGTCGCGCTCATGGCGATTTGCGTTTCCCTGTTTTCGTACTCGGTTAACGTCGCAGGGCTTGCCGAAAAAATCGCCGTCGGCTGTACCGCTTACTTGCTCGGTCTGCTGGCTTTCGATGTTATGGCTGTACGTTCAAGGCTCTTGATCTACGCAAAAACCCTCAGGCGCTCGACAACAACCCCCTAGCGAAAAAATGCATCCCGCCTATCGCCTCAATTACGATCAGATCCCCGCGACCTCAGGCCGAATTCCCGGCCTCGACGGCCTCCGGGCCTTAAGCATCCTGATCGTGATCCTGGGACACTTCTTTCTCCCGAACACAGGCGGAGTCGCCGCTCTCGGCGTCTATGTGTTCTTCGCAATAAGCGGCTTTCTGATCACGCGGCTGTTATTCCTCGAAAACAAAAAGACAGGCTCCGTAAGCGCCAAAAACTTCTATTCAAGACGCTTCTTCCGGCTTTATCCGGTTCTGCTGTTCTATCTGGTGGTCATCGCTGGCATAAACCTGCTGCACGGGGACAAAAACCAGCCCTCCGAAATATTTTCGGTCCTCTTCTATTACATCAATTATTTAAGCGGATACCGAATCCTCCATAACGAGCCTCTTGTTATGCAAGTCGGCGTCCTTTGGTCTTTGTCTATCGAGGAACATTTTTACCTGATCGTTCCGCTCTTCTTTATAGCCGTCAAAGGCCGCCCAAGGCCTCTCTTCTGGTTCGCGTCTTTGGCCTGTGTCATTCCGCTCATCCTGCGCTGCCTCTACGTCTACCTGTGGCCCGAAATAATCGGTAAGCTTATCACCTACAGGAACTCCGAAACGCGGTTCGACAGCATCGCCGTCGGCGTCATGC
Source organism: uncultured Rhodospirillaceae bacterium (assembly GCA_964559415.1). Classification (GTDB taxonomy): domain Bacteria; phylum Pseudomonadota; class Alphaproteobacteria; order UBA9219; family UBA9219; genus CAIXLI01. Next base: position 8,713 of record CAZLIG010000048.1, on the reverse strand, counting down.
TCGCCATTCTCTGCGAAACGAAGGTCCGCGAAAAGGTCGTGCGCGTCCTCTCCTCTCGAACCGCCTTTGCGCTGGCAGGCCTCACCGTTTTCGTGAGTGTCCTTATCAAGAACGACCTGTTCAAGGAAACGCTCCGTTTCAGCCTCATCAGCCTAAGCTGTGTTCCCCTGATTTGCGGGATAGTATTTGGCAAGCATCTGAGCCTTTTCCAGCGCATCGCCAATCTCCCCCTTTTCGTTTGGATCGGAAAGCTCAGCTACTCGCTCTACGTCTGGCACGGCTTTGCGGCTTACTTTCTCGTTTTGCTCGGATACCAGCATACCTACCCCGGGTTCGGCACAGCCGGCGTCGCGGTAACCTTCGCGTTGGCAAGTTGCTCCTACTATCTCGTGGAAACGCCGTTCCTGCGTCTGCGCGCGCACTTCGCCCGCGCATCGAAAATCGAACCAACGGTCCCCGCCACCTCTTAAAACTAAGCGCGGTTGAGGCTTTCAAAAAGAACCGTGTAATCCCGTACAGCTTTCTCCACGGAAAACTCACGCCCTCGCGCTTCAAGAACGTGCCGGTCCAACGGCGCATCGAGCGTCGAGAGGATAGCCTTGGCCAAACTATCGCTGTCGCCCACCGGCACAAGCTTCCCGTAGCGTCCCTGATCGAGAATCTCGGGCGGGCCGTAAAGGCAGTTTGTGCTGACAACAGGCGTGCCACAGGTCATTGCTTCGACCAGAACGTTGCCAAACCCCTCGTTAGTAGAGGACATCGCCAAGACCGCCGCGCGGCTCATGAACGGCAATGGATTAGCTACAAATCCGGGAAGGTCAACCTTGTCTTTAAGCCCCAGCGTATTCACTTGGGCCTCAAGCCGAGCGCGCAAATGCCCTTCCCCCAAAAAAACCAACCGAGCATCTCGCGTCTTGAGTAGTTTGGCAAAGGCATCGATGAGCGTCGAGAAGCCCTTCAGTTCTACAAACCTCCCCACCCCGAGAATGACCGGCGGCTCCCCCTCTTTAAACCACGGATGAGCGCAGTTCGCCATTTTGTCGGCATCAAACGTGTTCGAGATAACCGGATTATAAATCACAGCGATCCTGTCTCTTGAAACTTTAGCCAAAACGGACATCTCCTCGGCAATGCCGCGCGAGACGGCAACGACCGCATCGGCAAAGCGAAGAAAGCCCCTATAGAGAACCGGCAAAACCCGCGAGAATTTTAACCCTTTGCCTTTGACCGTTTCCGCCGAGAGCGCGTTATGCTGCGTCACAACAACTGCTGTCCCGCTCCGGGCAAGGATTTTTGCCCACAACGCCACGATGTTGTTATGTCCATAACTGGTAACAAGGATATCCGGCTTCTCTCTCCGTAAAAACCGAACCAAAGGAACAAGCGCCCGAATTGTGCGGTTCGCGTCCAGAGAAATAAGCTGAACTCCAGGAGGAATTGCCCCAATAAGCTCCCCTTCTGCCTTCTGGACAAGGAAAGTCACCCGATACCCCGCCTGCACGAAACCCGGAGCCATAAGCAGCGTGACTCTCTCGATTCCCCCGCCCGCTAAGTTCGGCATATAAAAGACGATGGATCTCGGCCTGTTCATGGTCAATTTCTTTATCTGAAAACCGCTTTATTCTTTGTTAAGCGCAATTTCTTAGGGTGGTAATGGTACAGTAATGCCTCCCCAATAAAAAGGGTCCGCTTTGAGAGACAAACCTCAAATCTGTTACATCGTGACGCCCTGCGGTCAAAAGGGCGGCGGCATGGGGCGCGTAAAGGATTATATTATGCAGTCGGGCGGCGACCGCCTGCGTTTCGAAGCGCTCGACACTCGCGGCGATGGAAGCGCTCTTTGGTCAATCCCGCTCGCAATTGTTGCAATAGCGCGCATCTGGCTATCGGCAATCCTCGGACACCTCGCGTTAATCCATGTCAACATGGCGGAACGCGGAAGCCTGATACGAAAAACTTTGGTGATCTTGTGCGCGCGCGCCGTCAGAATTCCCGTTGTTCTGCATCTCCATGCAGCCGAAATAATCCGCCTCTATTCATCCGCATCTTTTTTTAGCCGCTGGTTAATGCGCATACCTTTCCGCATTGCAACATGCACGGTAGTCCTCGGTAAGCTTTGGCGTGACTGGCTCATTACCGATCTTAAAATAAATGAGACCAAGATAGCCATCGTATACAATGGCGTACCCGCCAAGCGCCAGCCTAAGCCCGTCGGCCCCTTCAGCTTTCTTTTTCTAGGAAACCTTGGCGAACGCAAAGGTCTCACCGATTTCCTTCACGCCTTGGCGCTCTTGCCGAAAGAAGAGAATTGGAAAGCCATTATTGCAGGCGGAGGAGATGTCGGCTTTTACAGAAGCAAAGCCAACGAATTAGGTCTGTCTACGCGCACAAGCTTCACGGGATGGGTCGAAATGGCGAAAGCCTCTGCGCTACTGCAAGAAGCCTCGGCCTTGGTTCTCCCCTCCTACGAGGAGGGACTCCCGCTTGTAATATTGGAAGCTCTTGGAAGAGGAACTCCCGTAATAACGACCCCGGTAGGCGCGATTCCTGAAGTTTTAGACGATAGGCGCACAGTCCTGTTCGTCCCTCCCGGAAGCCCAAATGAGCTTGCCAAGCGCATGAAGGAGCTAATGAAGAGTCCCGCCCTCTGCGCCTCGCTCGCAGAGAATGCGCAGAACCTATACGCTACACGTTTTACGGTCGATTGTTTCGCCGATAACCTATTTTTAGCTTATGCCCGCTACTGTGGAATTACGATTGAGCGAACGGCCTCGGGATCAGGCCCGATTTTTAATAAATCGAATTTGTTGGAAGAACGATCATGATCCACGACTTTACGATACCACGGCTTTCGTTCTCCCCCTCCTCGCATTCGCCTTCGGAAAAATCCATCTGCATCAACACGCCTACGGAGCAAGCAGCCTTGGACTTCGTCAAGGACAAACTGGCCAAACGCCAAGGCTTTGCCTTCGCCACCATAAACCTGTTCCATGTCGTAAAGCTTTCTTATGACGCCTCCTATTACAAAGCGTACCGCCAGCACGATGCCGTCGTAGCCGACGGCTTTCCCATCGTGTGGTTTGGACGCATAGCAGGAAAGAAAATTCAAAGGACGCCCGGCTCGGACCTGATGCTTCCCATCGTCAAGCTCGTGCACGACATGGGCGGCACGCTTGCTATGGTGGGAACGACGCAAAGCGCGTTGGATGCCGCAGCCGAAAGGCTCAAAATAATGTTTCCGGGCCTCAAGATCGTCCTGACGCAGTCCCCGGCGTTTAACTTCGATCCACAAAGCCGGGAAGCCGAAGAGCTAATAGAAGAGATCAAAAAATCCGATGCCTGGATATGCCTCTTGGCCTTCGGCGCCCCAAAGCAGGAAATGCTCGCGGCTTTAGGAAAAGAGAAAGCGCCGCGTACCGGCTTTGTGTCCATAGGCGCCGGCATAGATTTTATCGCAGGCCACCAGATTCGAGCGCCACACTGGATCAGGCAGGTCAACATGGAATGGTTCTGGCGGCTTGCTTTAAGTCCAAAGCGCCTTTTCGTCCGCTACTTCCTGTGCGCCTTATTTTTCCCCGTTCTCTTGGTTCGAAGCATCGCGCAACGCAAAACAGCCGCAGTGTCACCTGCAAACGCGGGCTATTCTTCGGCAAAGCTTCCTTAATATCTCCATCGGAGAGACCACGTGGCGCTTGCCGTCAACGAGGCACCTGTTCCCCCACGCCGAGAGCGTGTGAAGGCCATGAGGATTCTTGGAATCGTTCGGATTTAGAAAGGCGACCTCCTGCTCCCTATACGCCTCGGAGGAACACTCAATAACGCGCATGATGCGAAGCGCGCCCCCGTAGCAGCGGGAACAGTCCTGTGCAGGACGATAGAGAACGCCATCAATATAAAAAGGCGTCCCGCCGCACCGCGAAGACGCGCTCCCCGTCACGACCGGATTAGCGCGATGGGACTGCCAAGGGCCTTCAAGGCTCGTCGCATACAGGAGGTTTAGGTTGTCGAAAGATGACTCCCCGGAGACATCCGTATACGCGATCCAAAAAAACCCGCCGTATTCGAACAGGATGTTGTCGGCGGAGGCAACGCCAACCATCGGAGAAGCTATCTTGACCCATTGTTTGTCAGAAGGTTCCCACCGGAAAAGAGAGAGTTCAAGCGCTGCTGAAGACTCCGGCAGCGCATAAACGGCCCCCTCCCGCTCGAAAAGAAACGGAAACGAAAGATGCCCTTGTAACGGAAGCTTTTCGAGGGACTCGGAAGCGATACGATCTTCTTTGATCTCAAGCCTCTTGATCGTCCCGACTTCCTTGCCGTAGTCGAATTCTTCGCAAAAGACGGTATCGCTTGATCCCGGCCAAGGAAAGGGATCGGCCAGATAACGCTTGAACGAACGCTCCGAAATCCACCGCACGGGAGGACACCTCTCCCAAGTAACGGCATTGGCAATCGGCTGGTCTATAACGCCGATCATCCAGCTTTCGCGACAGGCGATTGCCTCAAGCTTACCCCAAAGCTTGGTCAACGCCGCTTTCATTTTCGATGCCTTCGAGCGGAAAGCACGGCGAGGACCGGCAAGCCCAAAGTCCTTTCCACTTCCTCAGGCGTAAGAAAACCGCTTCTCCCAAACTCGGAAACCGCCGCAACGCAGAAAGCAAACAGAGCGGAAAGAAACACGCCGGAAAGAATGATCATCGGCTGAAGCCGGATCGGGAAGGGAGAAACCGTAGCATTCTGAATAACGCGGACGCTTCCAATGCGCTGGCGGGCAAGCGCGTCGAACGCCTTGGCCTCGCTTACGCCATGAACCGCAAGAGCATACTCGTCGTTTGCAATTTGCACTTCCTGAGAGAGCGTTGTGTAACGGTGCTCCTGCTTGTCCAGTTCGTTAAGCTGGCGGGTGTAATAAGCAAGCTTCTGGTCGAGCGCCGGGTTATCGAGGGAAATCTTCTGCTTTTCGACCTCAGCCTTCGCGGCAAGCAAGCTGGCGCGCTGCGTCTCCAAATTATGAAGTTGATGCGCGCGCTTGAAATCGTCGATGGCCCCTGCGGCAAATAAAGCTCTCTTCTGCGCGGCATCGGCCTGATCCTGAGCCAACTTGAGGCGCGGCTCCAGATAAAGCTCCTTGCGCTTCTCAAGATACATCTTCATCAGGGTATCGAGCGTCTGAGCCGCCATTTGAGGGCTTTTGTGCTTGAAGCTCACCTTGATGACCGCCGACTCTTTTTCCAAAACAATGTCCAAGGCCCTGTCAAACCTGGCAACTGCGGAAGCCAGCCTTTGCTTCTCGAGGATATCGTCCTCCACAGGCTCCTTAAGCCCCACGGAGATCAAAAAGCTCTTGATAGGGTCTGTGACGCCTGAAAAACTTCCTTTGGGATAAAGCTCATCCAAGCCGATTGTCTCAATGACCTCCTGATGGAGATCTTTGCTCGCGAGAATGGCCGCCTCCGACTTGAAAATCTGATCCTGCTGGAACGGAATAGGCATCTCGGAAGCTGTTTTGGAGCTTCCCACCTCAGGTTGATAAACATACTCAGACCCAAGCCGAACGATCAGAACGCTGTTTGCCACAAATTTGGGAGAAGGAACAAACGAAACGGCGATGGCCAAAAACAACGGCACAAGGAACGACAAAACAAGCCGCCGCCTGTACTTATAGAAAAATACGAGAAACTCGCGGACGGATGGGCTGTTGAGGTTCTTATCTTGCATGGCTATCCCCTTGGGCCACTAGCTGAGTGCCCAGCGTAAGTCATTGGTATTAAGAGATACTAAACCCCGTTATTTAAGGACTCGCTAATCTCATAAGGCAAACATAGTATTTAAAACGCAAGAAAAAGCCAAGAAATTTGCATATCCCAAGTTGTACGGAGTTGAACATACCATCCAAGAGCGAAAACGCGGGATCGGCCTAACCTTCACGGTCCACCCTGAATTGTAACGCCCGACTGGAGGGCTATGTCCTTCGCATTTAGTGCTTGTAAAGAGGAGCACATATAAGCTCCTATTGCGCGCCCCATCCAAGACAATGCAACCCCAGATTTGCCCATGACGAACATGATAAAAGCAATGCTCACTGCAAAAAAACAAAACAGCAACCCTTTGGCCTTCTACGCTGGCGTGTTCCTTCTCTGTATGTCGGTGTTAATGCTGCAAATCGTGCAGACGAGGATTCAATCCGTTTCGACCATGTATTTCATGGCCTTTTTTTCTATCAGCATGGCCATGCTTGGCCTTACCGCCGGATCGCTTGGCGTTTATTTCTGGGAAAAACGTTTTGGAACGGACCGCTCTTTTTCACTTCTGAGCATCGTTACCTCCATCTATGCCTTCGCCATCGTCATAGCCTTTTTGGGGCAAATTCCATTATCGATACCTCCGATCAGTTCCCTGTCCGTTTCCGTCGTTTGGATCGAGTTGATCTTCGTACTGGCATTGCCTTTTGTCTTTGCGGGCGCAGCGGTTTCTATCGCTTTAACGCGCAGCCCGTTTCCTTATGGAATTGTTTATGGCATCGACCTCGCGGGAGCCGCCCTGGGATGTCTATTAATCTTGCCTCTTTTGAACGCCGTCGATGGGCCATCGGCATTATTTGTGGTTGCGGCAATAGCTTGCCTGTCGAGCCTCTTTTTTGCATGGAGCTCCCTCCCTTCAGCAGCACCCGCATCCTGTCCTCGTTTCCTGCTGCGCCCCGGCAAGGCCGCGTTTTTCTTTTTAGCCGCCGCCGCCCTTAACGCCTCATTCCCTCAGGCAGGCCTGAGACCGATATTCGGCAAGGCAGCCCTCGTCGAAGACCACCGAAAAATGGAATTTGAGAAATGGAATTCGTTTTCTCGGATAGCGGCTGGAAAACCGATCTCCGCAGCAGGGCAACTATGGGGTCCCTCCCCGCTCCGGCCCAAAAACATCATCGAGCAGCGCCTTTTGAATATCGACGGGCTTGCAGGCACATTCATGCCCAAGTTTTCAGGCAAGCTAGAGGATATCGAATACCTTCGCTACGACGTGACAAACTTAGCGTATGCCGCCCGTTCATCGGGGCGTGCGGCCATCATCGGGGTCGGCGGGGGCAGAGATATGCTTTCAGCCTGGTTATTCGGGTTTCGCGATATCGTGGGGATCGAGGTCAACCGGATCTTTATTGATTTGCTGACGAATCCCCTCAAGCTGCGCGAGTATGCTGGTATCGCCGACCTGCCCGGCGTTCGCTTTGCGGTGGACGAAGGGCGAAGCTGGTTCAGCCGCACGACCGAGAAGTTCGATCTGATTCAGATGAGCATGATTGACACATGGGCGGCAACGGGAAGCGGCGCATTCTCTCTTTCCGAGAACGGCCTTTATACCGTCGAAGGGTGGAAAGTTTTTTTATCCGCACTGTACCCGAACGGGCTTTTTACCGTCTCGCGCTGGCACTCGAAAGCGAACAACGTGGAGATAGGGCGCACCGTAAGCTTGGCTGTGGCGGCTCTATTTGACCTTGGTGTAACCACGCCTCAAAATCACGTTTTTATCGCCTCGTCGGAAAATCTGGCATCGGTCATCATATCCCGGTCACCTCTGAATAAAGCGGACGTCAATCTCCTGATCGAAGCCGCCAACCGCTATAAATTTGACATTCTGGCTTATCCCGAAAGCGTTTCTGCAATTCCTGTTTTCAGCGAACTCTTGTCAGCAAAGAGCCGGGACGATCTCGACCTGCGCGCCGACGCTTATATGTACGATGTCTCAGCGCCGACGGACTCGACTCCTTTCTTCTTCAACCAGATCAAAGTCGGGCATATGAAGAACATCCGCCGAAGCCTCAGGAACATGGACTCAGAGGCAAATTTGATCGTAACGGGAAACATTGCGGCCTTAAATATGCTAATTCTGGCCATTATTTTATCAGCTTTGGTTGTCATGCAGGTTATCATCATCCCCGCATCCTCAATCATCGACAGAACCAACCAGTCCCTGTTCTTCTCAAGCAGTGCCTATTTCCTGCTTATTGGGCTGGGCTTTATGTTCGTCGAGATGGGGCTTATTCAGCGCCTCTCTATCTTCCTTGGACACCCCACGTATGGCCTCGGGATCGCCCTGTTCAGCCTTATTCTGTGGACCGGAATCGGCAGCATTCTATCCGAACGTTTCCCCCTTAACAGAACGATGCCCTTGGTCTTGTGGCTTGGAGGAGTGGCAAGCTTTCTTTTCGCCCTGCCCACCGTTTTTCCGTATCTCACACACCCATCGCTACAGGGCGCATCGCTCGCTCTGCGCGCTTGCATATCGGTTTCGCTGATAGCGCCTGCCGGGTTGCTGATGGGCTTTGGCTTTCCGACAGGGATACGCATGGTTATGCGGCAAAATCCGACTCTCGCCCCTTGGCTTTGGAGCCTGAATGGCGCAGCTGGTGTTCTCGCGGGAGGCCTTGCCACGCTTTGTAGCCTATCGGCATCGACGGACGCGACAATACGCATCGGAGGCCTTTTTTACCTACTTTTGCTCTGGCCTGCTCTCAAGCTAAGCAAATTAGACAGAAATGCCTCAAATCTTTAGGGCATACTTTGTTAATAGCTATTTTCCCCCAGTTTTCCCCCACAAGGCAGAGAAAAGGAGAGAAAAAAATGGGAACACAAGGAGAACGCGGTTAACGCGAACGCCTTGTAAAAACACATGATTTTATTGGGAAATTGGAGCGGGCGACGAGGATCGAACTCGCGACCCCGAC
>CAZLIG010000047.1:4728-12496 GCA_964559415.1 uncultured Rhodospirillaceae bacterium | reverse complement strand
GAACCTCCGAATGGTGGAATCAAAATCCACTGCCTTACCGCTTGGCTACGCCCCAGACGACCGATGGGAATAGGGGTATAGCGGCTGTTTTCCGAAGCCGCAATGGGATTTATGCGCCCAATCCCCCTAATCCAAAGCCTAATTAAAGAATTAATCCCGGAGCCGAAAACCCCTCTCCGCCACGAAGTGGAAGGCGAGGTGGCCTCTCCGACCTTCCTCCGGCAACCGTTAACGCACAAACCACCTTCCATCATCATTGGCCACGTGCCCTTTCACCTTGAGCCGGTGCAGAGCGGTGCGAACGGTCTTGGGCGCTATGCCGCTCTTCTTGATGATCTCGGCGCCGCGAAGACCTGAGTTAGCCCTAACGAAGGCAAAGACAGCCGCCGAATCCGATCCTTCCTTAAACGGATTTTTTCCGTTAGCTGGAGCAGGGCAACCGGCTCCCGGCGTCACAGTTACATTTTGCCCGACCGCCTGAAGCATCTTCTGAACGGCAGCTTGATACCCTCTTTGGAAAGAGGCCTCCTCGATTTGATTGATGAATGCGAGATATTCCTGTGTCGTCTTCATAAGTATCATCCTTGAAATGAGTCTGGCGCAGCATAATTACACGTTCAACGACTCACAAGAATAAAGTTCCGCATCGGCAACCTTGGCGCTCACGATATTACTTGCGAAAAAATAGTGCTCGACGACATATCCCCAAATTTTGTATGAGGCCTGTGCGAAACCGCTGTCCCAAAGATCAAGCGGAGCCCGCCAGAAAGGCATCGATGATACGCAAATGTTATGACTGGGTGCTGACACAGGCCGAAAAGCCGCACGCCGGATGGATACTGTTCGGCGTGTCATTCGCCGAAGCGTCTTTCTTTCCGCTTCCGCCGGATATACTGCTGCTCCCCATGGTCGCTGCAACCCGCTCAAAAGCGTGGTCTTTTGCACTCATCTGCACGCTGGGATCGATTATCGGCGGCCTCTTCGGCTATGCCATAGGCGCCTGCTTCATGGCGACTTTGGGCCAACATATCATCGACATCTACCACCTTCAGGCCGCCTTCGCGTCGTTCCAGCAAGGTTTTAACGAATGGGGCGTCGCCATCATTTTAGGCAAAGGCCTCACCCCCATTCCGTTTAAGCTGGTGACGATCTTCAGCGGCGCTGCGCGCCTAAATCTGCTTCAGTTTGTGCTCGCAGCCGCCGCCACTCGAGCCTTCCGCTTCTTCCTGATAGCAGGGCTGGTAAAGAAATACGGCGAACCCGTAAAAGCCTTCGTCGAAAAGTACCTGACGTGGGTCTTCCTGTCCGTCCTCGCCGCCATCGTCATCGGCTTCTGGGTGGTTGTGGCTTAAAGCCAGTCAAATAGACTAACCGTCATCCTTCAAAGGTCAGCGGAACAACATCAGCCATCCCCAAGAAAGCGCGGATCCCCGATGTAGGCTTCAAGGGTCAGCGGAAACAACATACGTCATCCCCGCGAAGGCGGGGATCCCATTTTCTATTTTCTCTTTAATTCGAGCAATTCGAGCTTATTGCCCCGAAACACGCGCCAGTGTCGGCATCAAAATAAGCTCTTCGCGGTTCCTGAGGAACGCCAGCTTGTCGGTGGAGCCTTCCTGATAAACCCCAATCAACCCTTCGCGCTGCGTAAGCGACAGGATAGCGGGGAAATCTTCCAACGGCTCGACCTCGTCAGCCATAATCTGCGGCTCGAAGTCCCATCCGAACGAAGGCCTCTGGAAGATAAAGCGCGGCATTCCGTCATCCGGATCATAAGCCGCAGCCACGATTCCAAAGCCATTTTTGCGGACAAACGTATCCCAGCTCCGCTTGTTGCCCACCGAAATCTGAGCGAACATATGATGAGCCATCCGGCACATCGGAGCGTTGGTGCAGAAAGAGACGAGTTGGTTTGCAAGATCGTTTCCGCGCCAGTCGGGATGCGTCGATAAGCTCTTAACCACAACGATGCTGTCCGAAAGCGCGGCATGATGAAACGGCACGTCTTCGTTATGCGTAATCATGTTCTTCGCGATAGCATCGCGCAAAGGCATCGGCCCCATCAAGCCAACCTGACCGACCAGCTTGCCATCAGTCCGAATGCCAGCCATAAGCCCGGTAGTACGGTTAAGAAGCCCCATGAAGTAGGAGGGGTTCTGCGGCAAAATGAACCGCTTCTTGTCAGTGGGCAAAGCGGCGCGAGTGGCGTCATGCAAAGCAATGACGTCCTGCAAATCGCTATCGCCGAGGATGTCGACTTGAGCGACACCGCCGGTTTTCGGGAGAGTGAACTCGTTCATTTCTTCGGTGCGTCCCCAAAAAGGCTATGGCTGAATTTATCGCAGATCATTGAAACTAAAAAGAAAAATCTGCCCAGCGTTAACCATGGTCCCATCTGACTGTAGGGCGGATTATAATGGAAAATGAAGGAAATCGTAGATTAATTTGACCCCGCGCCAGATTTTCCTCGCACTGTTCCCCCAAAATCACAGCCAGTTGATGCCGTTCGCGTTGGGATGTAAAAAACTTTATCTTGAAGCTACGGAGAAGCACATGAACGAAGACGTCGTTTTTGCCACAAACTCGCTGTTCAACTCCGGCCCATGGATCATTGAGACCTACGGCAAGACTTTTGTCGAGCTAAACAAAAGACATCCGGAAATCGAAGTTCCAAGCAAAGAGACTATCGAAGGTTTTCAGGGACCCTCGGTGTACGAAAACGTCGCCCCGATACTCAAAGCCCCCGCTCTTATCGAAGAAGCACAAACGCTATACCGCAGCTTTCATGACACTGAAGAGGGATTAAAAGCGATAGCTCCATACCCGGGAATTCGCGAGATGCTTGTTGCGCTAAAAGATCAAGGCAAAAAGCTGTACATCGTCACCGAAAAAGCTGCATCCGCCGCTCAGTCGCAAGTGGACTTTAACGGTTTTTCCGATCTGTTTGAGGCAGTGGCCGGCACTTCCGCAAAAGGCAAGTCCGAGACATTGGGCCAGTTGATCGGAACCCTCGAAACCAACCACGCCCTCAATCCCGAAAACACGATCTATGTTCTAGGCCGCAAGCGCGCAACCGAGACAGCGTCAAAGATGGGCTATAACGTCATCGGCACCACATGGACAGGAACGACTGCCGAAGAATATTTCGACGCAGGCGCAGCCAACGTCGTGTCAAAGCCAAGCGAAGCTGCAAATCTTAAAGCGCTGTTTTCCGAAATCCCCGGCGCGAAGTCTAAGAACGCCAATCCAAAGCACCAAAAAGGATAAACAATCACAGTCATTCCGGAGCGCGCCACGTGAACTCCCTCTCCGCCGCCCTTGCGGGGCTTGATGCCGAAAAAGAAAAATGTCCACGGCATCAAGGCCGAAGGCTGGTAAGGGCGAGGCCCATCGCAACGCGATGGGAGGGTGAGGTGGTGTAACCGAAGAACCTCGCCCAAAACCGCAACCCGGCCCGTTCGCAACCCGAACCAAATGCAGCTCACATCCTAAACTCTTCGCCAAGGTAAACCCGGCGAACATCCGCATTCTCAATAATCTCGTTGGGCGTCCCCTGCATCAAAACGCGTCCATCGTGAATGATGTAAGCGCGATCCACAATTTCGAGCGTAGCCCGAACGTTGTGATCGGTAATAAGCACGCCAATCCCTCTGTCGCGCAAATGCACAACGAGATCCCTGATATCTCCAAGCGCAATCGGATCGATCCCTGCGAAGGGCTCATCAAGCAGCACAAAATGCGGGGTCGAAGCCAGTGCCCGTGCAATCTCAAGCCTCCGCCGCTCGCCGCCCGAAAGCGCGATAGCCGGAGCCTGCCTCAAATGCGTAATCCCGAACTCCGCCAGCAGATCGTTGAGCATCGCCTCGCGCAATCCGAAATCCGGCTCCACAATCTCCAGAACCGCCCGAATATTGTCCTCCACGGTCAGCCCGCGAAAGATCGAAGACTCCTGAGGCAAATACCCCAGCCCGAGCCTCGCCCTCCGATACATCGGAAAGTCGGTAATCTTGAGGCCATCGAGATAAATGTTCCCCGTATCGGGCTTCACAAGCCCCGTCACGAGATAAAAGCAGGTCGTCTTTCCGGCACCGTTAGGCCCGAGCAGCCCCACCACTTCGCCGCGCTTGAGAGAAAAGCTGACGTCATGCACGACAGGCCGCCGGTTATAGCGTTTCCCAAGATGGGTGACCTCAAGCCCCTTATCGCGCAAAGCCCTTGGAATGGGCCTGCGCTGAGGGTTTGACATCGGAATGACTTTTCCCGGTTGTTGCCTCAAGCTAATCCCCCTTGGCCGATTTGGCCCTCTTTGCGGGAAGCAGCGCCCGCACCCGCCCCGAACCTTGGTTGGTCAACCGGCTTTGATTGGAGGCAAAATCGGCCTCTCCCACATCCCCGGTCAACTGCATTCCGTCCGCGCGCGTGACGGAAACATTGCCCGTAATTATGGCGACATCACGGGCGGCGTCATAAACGCCCTTGTCGCCGCGCACGACATCGGATTTTGTCATAACGGTGACCTTGCCTATGGCGGTAAGCTTGGAAAGCTCGTCCTTGCCGTCAACCGACGTGAACTCCGCCGTCAAAACATCCCCGAAAATGCGCCGGTCGCCCTTGATCGCACGCGCGTTCCCGCGAGCCACGGCCATTTTTTTTCTGTCCCAGTATTCAAGGCTTTTTTTCGCAGTCACGACCTGTCCGCCGTTCTCATATCGCAAATTGCCGCCCGAGGCGATCATGACGTGCCGGTCCATGTCGTTCACCGCGCGATCGGCAATAATCCGGGCCTGACCTTTGGTGATGACGACGTTTCCTTCCGCCGTAAGTCTGTCGATATCGCCCGTCGCGCCTTTTTCGCCCTCTTGAGGCTTCTCGCGCTTATGAGCCGTCAGCAGATCGGCCGTAACGGAAAGATCGCCGCGAACAGCCTTAGCATTGCCGCGAGCCACATAAATGTTTTGATCCTCATACCACTCAAGCGACTTGTCCGCCGTAACCTCGATATCGTCCGAAGAGGCAGGCGCAGCCGTAACCTCTCCGGCAGCAAAAGCTGAACCGGAAAAAAGCAGAAGCGCGGCAGTCAAAACCCAAAGGAGCCTTAGCCGACAAAAAACCGTCATCCCCGCGAAGGCGGGAATCCTATTTGGTTTTGCGTCCCAAAGTTCGCTGCTATCGGAGGTCGATCGTAATGAAAACATATTTCGCTCAGGGAACCATACCCGCGTTATCGTCCAAGAATTGTTTCATTCCGGTAAATATCAGAAGGCCGCCCAAGCTCAAAGCGCCAAAAGGCAATATTCAGTCCTGATTCTTGGTGCGAAAAGTGGCCTTGGCTGGCCCGTTAATAACCAGAACCTTGCCCTGATCGATCAGCCTAAAGCCGTGGTTCCCCTCGATAGTGCCAAAGGTCCCTTGAATTCTAACGCTTTTGTGCCCCCAAGCCGCCTTGTTCTCAAGATTGACCTGAGCCTCTTCGGTCTTGAACTGGTACCCGTCGTTATGAAAAAGCTCGACATTGCCCCCGAGCCAAAGCCTTTTGCCCTTTTCATCATAGCGGCCAAGGTCAGCCTTGCCGTCAAGCCACCCGCCGCCCTTGAGCTGAATGTCCCCCTGAGGCTTTGTAAGATCATAAAGACCGTTATGGCCTGTCAGAGCCCGCGTTGCCTGTTGTGCGCTGAGCGAAAAGGACTGGCTGTTGCTGTCCACGCCGGTGTAATGAACGTTGTCGATCACAAGATTCGGCGCATTTTTGGCAATATCGGGCACCTTGAAGCCGGGCCTGAGCGCAGGCCAAATAAACAGCGCCAGAATGACAACCACCGCCAGCAGAGGCAGCCAATGCCGCAGATGAGTGGCAAACCTCGCCATCCGCCCCTGCCGCGCACTAAGAATACGGCGCGTGAGCTTAGGTTTAACGAATTCGAGCCTCTCGTGGCCCTCGGATTCTGAAGGCGTTCTTTTCACCAACTGTCATGCCCGCGCAGGCGGGCATCCCATTTTGTTTTGTTAGCAAGCATTTTAGCGTCCAATGATCGCTAAGAACACCAAAATCCAAGGCCCCCCTCCACGCCGCTACCACCCTCTCCGCCACAAAGTGGGGAGAGCCTCTCCTAGCCCTCGGATGCTGAAGGCGTTCTTCTCACCAACCGTCATGCCCGCGCAGGCGGGCATCCCATTATGTTTTGTTGGCAAGTATTTTAGCGTCCAACGATCGCTAAGAACACCAAAATCCCAAAAGCGGCAGAAAGCCCTCTAGTCCCCCCGCCGTACGGGCTTGTGCGAGAAAATATCAACATCCTTCCATCCCGCGACATCAAGTTCCGCGCGCACAGGCAGACATTCCATAACCTTCCGCGCCAGCTCCGACCGATGCTCGCGCTCAAGCCGTGCGTCAAGAACCTCCTTGAGCTTATGCAGGTAAAGGACATCCGAAGCGGCATACGTCATCTGCTCCTGAGACAGGGCAGGGGCGCCCCAGTCCGAAGACTGCTGTTCCTTCGAAAGCTCAACGCCGATCAAATCCCTCGCCAACTCCTTAAGGCTGTGCCGATCCGAAAAGGTCCTCACCAGCACGGAAGCGATTTTGGTGCAATAGACGGGGTGCGGCATAACGCCAAGATGCTTGAAGAGCATGGCGAGGTCTGCGCGAGCAAAATGAAAGAGTTTCAAAACCTTAGGATCAGCCAAAAGCTTCTTGAGGTTTGGGGCGTCATACTTCCCCGCCTCGAACTGAACCAGATGGGCATTCCCATCGCCTGAAGAGAGCTGAACAAGGCAAAGCCTGTCGCGATCCCAATCAAGGCCCATGGATTCTGTATCGATGGCAACGCAATTCCCAAAGGAGACGTTCGAGGGCAGGTCGCCCAAATGCAAGGTAATGGTCATATATCAAGCTTCTGTCTGTGGATAAAAACCGCTTTACGCGCGGGAGTAGGTGATACCACGCCTCCGCCCAATATCAAAGCGGCGAACCTCGGCAAAAATGACTCGGCAACTTTTGCCTATCTCCCGACATAAAGGGAAACTTTTTCCGGCAATTCCGAAAAGCGATTCTTCCATCCATCAAAGGGTTAGTGAATCAATCCACAATGGCATGGTTCTGGCATCAAAAGGCTGGCCGCTAGAAGCATCCTGCTTCTGGCTTGTCAACTCGGTGGAAGGATTCCGCCTCAAACTCGAAAGGATTTCAACCATGGCTATTGGTGATATTACCCTGAGTGGTGCCGCCCAAGCAAACCTCAACGCTTTGCAAAGCACGGCACAATTGCTCGGAGCGACGCAGAAACACTTGTCTACGGGCAAGACCGTTAACTCTGCGTCCGATAACGCGACGAAGTACTTTGCTTCCGAAGGCTTCCTCAACACCGCGAACAGCCTCGACACGGTCAAGAGTAACCTCGGAACATCGCTCGAAGCGGTGAACTCGTTCACCAATTCGATCGCGTCGGTTACCGAAGTAATCAACCAGCTGCAAGGTCTCTGCACGCAGGCGCTCTCGACGCAAGATGCGGCGACTCGTACCGCTCTCGCTGGGCAGTACGATGACCTTTGCACACAGCTTGACGCGTTGGTCGAAGACGCTAGCTTCAACGGTACAAACCTGTTGAACGACGCGGCCGCGACCATGCGTGTGTACTTCAACACAGACAACACCAACTACCTCGACATCGCTGGCGTCAACTTGCAGGCGGCGACCTTGGTCGGGGCTGCGACGGCCACTAACGCCTGGGCGGCAACAGCCGACATCCAGACGGACCAGCAGAACCTGTTG
>CAZLIG010000047.1:1126-4718 GCA_964559415.1 uncultured Rhodospirillaceae bacterium | reverse complement strand
CCGCACTGTTCGGTGGTAACGCTACGTTGATCCAAACGCGGCAAACCTTCACCGAAGGCATGATCGAGTCGCTGAAAAATGCGTCCGCGAACTTGATCACGGCGGATACAAACGAGGAAGGCGCTAACCTTCAGGCTCTCCAAGCCCAGAACTCTCTGGGTATCGTCTCACTGGGTGTCTCCGGACAGCTGGCTCAGGCGATCTTGAAGATCCTCTAAGGTAGTCCGGGACGAGACGGGCCTTAACCGGCCCGTCTCTACTCGTTTCAATCCGTAAACATTTTTCTCGAAGGAGTCGGGGTAATGCCACTCAAGATACGTGTAAAGCCGGAAGGCAAAATTTTAGCCGGAGGCGCAGTCCTCAAAAACGTCGGGAACCGTCCCGCCGATCTGCTCGTTCTCTCTGATAGTCCTGTGTTGCGCGAAGATTACATGATGAACGTCTCGCGCCGTGACGAATCCGACATCTCCAACGTGTACTTTCTCCTGCAAGTGATTTACCTTTTTAAGGGTAAAGACAAGCCGATGGATTCGTTTGTGATCCAAACGATCAAAAGCTTTGCGAAGCTTTACCCCAACTTCGAAGCCGACACGAACCAGATCATCGCGCACCTCGAAGGGAACGAAAGCTTCAAGGCGCTCAAGGTTGCTCATGCCATGTTGAGCAAGCATGAACATGGCAAGCAGGCAACCGCGCCGCAGTCCGTTGAACCTAAGTTGGAGAAAGCAAGTGCCGCCTAATCCGTATCAAAAACTGAATGCATACAACCAGGTCCAAAAAGTCGTTCAGGCCGAAGCGAACGCGAACAGCAGGCAGATCGATGCCCACGCGCTGCTTGTCTGCGCATGTAGGCTGAACGACGCGAAGGAACTGATGCAAAACGGCGACCCGACATCGCGGGACAACCTCAAGGTCTGGAGCGAAGCCATCCGCAAAAACCAGCGCGTCTGGACGTTTTTCCAAGTCGCTGTGATGGATGCCGAAAACCCGCTTCCCGAGTCGATCAAGGCGATCATCTTTAATTTGAGCCGGTATATCGACAAGCAAAGCTTCAGCGCGATGGGTCGTTATCTTCCGCAAATCGCCGACAGCCTGATCAACATCAACCGCACAATTGCGTCAGGCCTAAGCAAAACCCCTCCCGCAGATGCCGTCCCCGCCGCTCCCCCGCCTTCCCGCGACATCCCCATCTCCTTAACGACCTCGGCCTAACCAAAGCCGAAGAATTCCCTCTCCGCTCTTGCGGGGAAGAGTCGAGGAATTCCCTCTCCGCCATCTACAGCGTTTCTGCGGTTCGGGTAAGATACAAGGAAGGGGCCCATCGCAAAGCGATGGGAAGGTGAGGTGGTGGTGCCATTGTGGCCATTCGTCGAAGTCACCCCTCGTAAACCTCTTAGTCACCCGGCCAAAGCCGGGATCCAGCGCGCCGCGCGTCCGCGCAGCACAAGACTCCTTCCCCAGCTCCGAACCTGCCTTTTTTTCAACCCCTTCCTCCCTAGAGACCACCATAAAAAGGGCATCTATTTTACGCCTTGTAAAATATACCTATACCCCCTGTCGTGAAAGTATTCTCCAAGTCGATTTCGTAGTATCCTTCCCTTGCCCGCAAAGCGCGGACGGAAACATTATTTCAGCAAGAATAAATATTCGAGGTTAAGGGGAAAACGTCATGGCCATGAGTAAATTGGAAGTTTTCAACAAGTCCCGCAGAAAACCGACAAACCACAAGGAAGAACAAAAAGACCGCAATGTCAGAAAAGCCAAAAAAGCAGCTAAGTCTCTGACTGCCGCACATAAGAAATCCCCCGTTCGCAATCCCGACGCCGCCCAACTGCAAATGATGTTCGTTTACGCCGCCATCGTGACCTTGGCTGCGAGCGTCGGTGCCGCAGCCCTCGCCCATCCGGCAGCAGCCCAAGCCGACGATGATCAAGGCCACGAGTACCAGCCCATCGGCCCTCAAAATGTACCGCCCCCAATGACCGACGCCGCCAACGACTACGTTGCCGCAAAATGGGTAGACTCAATAAAGAGCGGGAAGGGGAGCATAAACATCGTTGTAGGCGACCGCGCGGGATGCATAGCGGCCATTGATTATTTCCACTCTACGGCAAGCTATGTCGCGGGTAACGGAAAACAGAGTTTCCCGGACGCTTTGGCCAAGATCTCGCCTAAAAACGATGACCGAAAATCTGAGTACCATCGTGGAACCAAGTTTTATGCAACCGGATCCGGTGCGTTCAACGTTCTTGCTGACAGAGGAAATCATCCAAATCTCGCCGCCGGACTGGTTGACATGGGAGCCGAAGAAATCAAACAAACAATGTTCGACGAAGATTGGATCGACCCAAAAGCTCTCAACACGACACTCCACCATCAGGGAAAAGCAAAGGTTTTCGTAAACTATGAAGATGGAAACTTTCCTGCAGGCAACAAGTCTGCCTCAATAGAGCAGATCATCGCCGCAGCAGAACAAGCCCACGCGGAAGGGGAAAATGCGCCGCGTGCAATCCGCGCTTTACCGAACACGTCAGCCTTAACGATTGTTATTACAGCCGACGCGACCTCAGATGAACTCAGGCAAGCCATCCAGGAAAAAAGCGAAACCGGCTCGAAAACCTGGGCTGTGTTCGGCAACTGGTCAAACCCGTCGCCCGAACTGATGAGCGACGAGGAAAATGACTTCTTCCAAATGATAAGAGACCTCGTTGTCCCCACCATAAACGACAAGGAATGGAAAGGGCCGGACGATACTTACGTCATCGAGTCTCCATATACAGGAAACGCGATGAGACTGACCGTCGCAAACAACACTGTGACTTCCACCAATCTCATGATCGATGACCAACTTATCCCCTTCGACCGCAACGAGACAAAGCTGGTTGCCGAAGAAAAGCAATCGAAGACCGAAAACCGCTGGGCCAAAAACAAGAACAAAAGCTACACCTCCGACCCCAACGCCACCGCCAAACAGTCCCTCGAACCTACCGAATCCCTCACCGAACCCGAAAAGAAATCTTGGCTAAATGTGACTCAGATCAAGCAAGAGGCAACCCGGGCGATCTCTCCCTACATGAAGAACCCGTTCAACCTCTCTTCGTACATTCCCCGCTAAACCACCGTCATCCCGGGTCGCGCCCAAAGGCGCGAACCCGGAATCCTCAGATGAAAAACCTCTCCGCCGCGAAGCGGGGGAGGGACCCATCGCCGCATGGGAAGGTGAGGTGGCAGCCCCGCTGTCCTACCCTCCAACTCATTCCCCCCCCCTCGTCATCCCGGCGAAAGCCGGGATCCAGCGCCGTGCGTCCGCGCGGCATAAGACTCTAAAACCTAGCCCTTCAAGAAAGCCTCAACCGCCCTCTGTATCCTAACCTTCGGATCAACAGCCGGATCAGGAAGCTCAAGCTTCGTCCCTGTAATCCTCTCATAAACCGAAATATAAACCTGCGCCGTCTTAATGCGCAGCTCATCGGGTATCGCAGGCACATCCTCCTTATAAGGATCGCACCTCTCCCCAACCCACCGGCGAATGATATCCTTGTCCAACGTCTGAGGCCCTTCGCCCGCTTCGAACCGCTGCTGATAAGTATCG
>CAZLIG010000047.1:0-1112 GCA_964559415.1 uncultured Rhodospirillaceae bacterium | reverse complement strand
CACCACAGTCCCGTCCGGCAGTAACCCGAACTCATACTTGGTGTCCGCCAGAATAAGACCTTTCTCCCGCGCAATCTTCTGCCCCCGAGCGAACAGAGCAAGCGCATAACCGCTAACCTTCTCCCAAGTAGCCTTGTCGAGGATTCCCTCGGAGATGATCTTCCCCCCCGAAAGCTCCTCGTCATGCGCTCCAATGTCGCCCTTTGTGGTCGGCGTAAGGATCGGCTGCTCAAGCTGCTGATTATCCCGCATCCCATCCTTGAACCTCACGCCATACATCTCCCGCCGCCCCGCCTTGTACATCTTGAGGATCGACGTCGCGGTTGTCCCCGCCAAATACCCCCGCACGACCATCTCAACCGGAAGCATCTTGAGCTTATGGCACACAAGCACATTCGGATCGGGATACCCGATGACATGATTGGGGCAAATGTCCTCGGTGTTATCGAACCAGAACCGCGAAAGCTGCGTCAACACCTGTCCCTTGAGAGGGATAGTCGTAATCTGCCTGTCGAACGCGCTGAGGCGATCAGTCGCAATAATGATCTTGCGCTCTCCAGGAGCATCATAGCTCTGGCGAACCTTGCCGGAGTAGGGGGCCGACAAGCCGGGAAGAGAAATGTCATTGATAGTTTTGTTCAGATAAGCTTCGATCATCAAACACGCCTTTTTCAAAGTTACTTCTTCGTCGCACTAACGGAGCGCAGAACCTCGTCAATAGTCTCGGGCTTCGCAACCTCGGGAGTCTTTTTCTTCAGGCACACCTTCAAAAACGCCCGATACTGATTTTTGGGGATATTCTTCTGGTGATACTGAGCCGCGCATTCCTTCATGCGTTTCTGCTGCGCTGTAAGAGGCTTCTTCGCGCCAGCGGCAAAAGCCGGAGACGCGCAAACCAGCGTAAACACGCTAAACAAAAAAACGGCTTTTTTCATCCTAAACACCGATCAAAAACGAGAGAAAGATGCAGTAAACCCTTATAAGAGCAAACCCGCCTTTTGCCAATATAACCAAATCACACGATTTTTCTCCCCTTCCCGTCGTCCTCTCCGCCGCGCTTGCGGGGGAGAGCGACTGTCTTGGAAGTCAAGCAATTTGCCATGGTTTTTTGT
>CAZLIG010000046.1:0-12587 GCA_964559415.1 uncultured Rhodospirillaceae bacterium | reverse complement strand
TTCATCCGAAGGCGAAGATAAAAACCTTGGGGCAAATCTAGATGAGGCTGAAATCATTTCACGGGGCCACTCTGACCGAGGCCATGCGGGCGGTACGCGAAGCGCTTGGCGAAAACGCCATCATCGTCGCTACCCGCGAGGACGAAGCGGGGGGCGGCATTCGTGTTACCGCTGCTATTGACGAGGGCGTGCTCACAAAGGCCGAGATGGACCCGGAGATGCCCGCGCAGGGGTCCGAAGCGCTTGAAATTATTGCGGAGGCCCTTACGAACCATCAGGTGCATCCCGATCTCGCCGAGAAAATCATGGCGACGGCCACTCAGTTTGCCGAAGATGATCCGCTTATTTCACTGGGGGCGGCGCTCGACACGCACTTTAAGTTCGAACCGATTACGTCCGAAAAGCCTTTGATGCTTGTAGGGCCGCCGGGAGCCGGAAAGACGCTTTGCACGGCCAAGTTCGCCACACAGCGCACGATGACAGGCGGGGACGATACGACAGTGGTGAGCACCGACATCGAGCGCGCGGGAGGGTTGGAGCAGCTTGCGGCGTTTACGAGACTGCTCAAGCTCGATCTGGTTGAGATTGATGAATGGTATGCGCTCAGGGATCTTCTTTCGGTCAAGAAAAACGGGCCGGTATTCATCGATATGGCAGGACGGAATCCGTTCGATCCGGAGGAAATGGAAGCCGTTGGCGATTTCGTCAAAGCGGTCGGAGATGCGACGCTCGTGCTTCCGGCGGGGCTTGACGCTTCGGAAGCGATTGATATTGCGCTTGAATTTAAAAGCATCGGGGCCAACCGTCTGCTGGTGACGCGGCTTGATGTCGTGAAGCGCATCGGGAGCCTTTTGAAGCTAGCTTATGAAACACAACTGCCTTTTTCGAATTTCAGCGCATCTGCCAGGGTTACCGATCCTCCGCAGCCGATGAACCCAGTTGTTCTGGCAAAGTTTTTGCTAGGGAAAACGGCGATGGCTTCCTCATCAAGGGCTAGCGAACCGGCGCGCAGGGTTATCCGGTCCAAGAGGATGGGAGCATGACGATGGCGGCCATAGCTTCGGAACGGGACTTTGTTGGCGTTTATCGCCACTACAAGGGGAACCGTTATCGGGTTCTCGGGAAAGCGAAGCATTCCGAGACCCTTGAGGAGTTTGTCGTTTATCAGGCTTTGCATAGCTCGGCTGATATGTGGGTCAGGCCTGTTTCGATGTTTTTTGAGAATGTTTTGGCGGACGGGAAGTGTGTGCCGCGCTTCGAGAAAATTGATGGAGAGCACTTATGACCGATCCTATTCCTTTGAGAACCGACAGAACCGTTCCTGCCGCTACTTTTTTGCGGTGTCCGAACATGGTTGCGGTGGCCAGCGGCAAAGGCGGCGTCGGAAAGACGTGGTTTTCGATCACGCTGTGCCATGCGCTGTCGAAGCTCGGAAAGAAGACGCTTCTTTTTGACGGCGACTTCGGGCTTGCGAACGTCGATATTCAGCTTGGGCTGACGCCGGAACGCGACATGGGGATGGTGGTCGACGGCAGCTTTCCTCTTAAATCCGTCGTGGCGAAATTCCCTGAAGGCGGGTTCGACATTCTCCCGGGACGGTCGGGGTCGGGTAATCTTTCGGCACTGCCTGCGCAGAAGCTTTTTGAGCTTCGGTACAGCCTTATGGCGATGGCCCGGAACTATGATGTGGTTATCGTCGATCTTGGGGCGGGCATTGAGAGGCCGGTGCGCCAGATGGCGGGACCGGCTGCGATCACTTACATCGTTTTGCTCGACGAACCAACTTCGCTGACTGACGCTTATGCATTTATCAAGCTTTCGCGGGCGGCTAATCCGCAGGCGGATTTGCGCATTGTCGTCAATATGGCAAACAGCATTTCCGAGGGGAAAAAGACTTATGAGGTTATTCGGAAAGCTTGCCAAGGGTTCTTGAGGTATGACCCTCCGCTCGCGGGAATCATTCGGCGCGACACGAAGGTGCGCGATGCGATCTGCTCCCAGACTCCCATCCTTATTCGTTCGCCGATTGCGGATGCGGCTAAGGATGTCGAAGCTATTGCTAAACAGCTAAGGCTTTAGCAGGGGCAAGAAACGGAGATGGTCGACATTCCTCTCGCCCCTCCGACGCCTCCCTCCTCAACAGCGGCAGCGCCTTCGGTTGCGAGCGGAACCACCGTCGTTTCGGTCTCAGTCACAACCCTGCCCTCGACGATCGTAGAACTTTTTCGGGCGCTTCAGACCAGCGCAACGCCTGTTGTCGTTTCGGACAACGCGCTGGTGCTTGTTACAGAGCTTGGCAACTTTACGGTTTCGCTCGCGCAGCAGCTTGGCGTCGCGGAGAAGCAGGGCCTTGTACAACAGCTCATGGCGTTTGTTCAGGCGCAGAAGCCCTTGACGTTGACTTTGCAGCCGGGGTCGCCTCCTTCGCAGGGCGTACTGATAATTCCTTCTGCTCCGGCGGTGACTACGGGGAGCAATGCGGCTTCGACGCAACGGGTTGCAGCCGCGACGCCGAAGCCTGTGGCGGTTGGTATGGAGCTTCGGGCTATCATTCTGCCGCAAACCGATGTTGTGCCGGAGGCGTTGGTTAACGGAAAGATGACCTTTCAAGCGCCAACGGAGGGGCCGGTGAAGGAACTCGGCCCGCAGACTCAACCTCCACAGCGGGCCGCAACAGGAACGTCTCCTATAGCCGAAGCACCTTTGGTTAAGGCACAAGCGCAGGCCCCCGCTCCCCAAGTTGCGTCCTCTTATTCGGATTTGATTATTGCTCGGCCAACATTGGAACAGGCTAAGGCGCCTCAGGCGGCGACGCCCGAACCGGATGTGCGTCGCCCTGTTGCCGCGCGGCCAGTTGTGCCTCCTCCTCCATCGATCATCGCGTTACAAGAAGTTCCTGTTCCCGCAGCAACGGTTTTGGGGCCGGAGCAAGCGGTTCCTCGGTCAATCCCTACGGCAATGCCCCCACAGGGACAAACTTCTTCTTTTCAAAAAGAACCGGTTCAAGAGTTGCAGACGCCAGCGGTTGAAGTTCGAACGGCATCAGCTATGGGCTTACCGCAAAAGGCTATGCCGGAAGAAACAACGACAAAGGCCTTACCCGCGCGTGTGCCCGAAGCTTTCGATGCTGACAGAACGACTGCCTCGCTTACACGCGCGCCGGAGACGCGCGTGGCTGCACAACTTCTGGTTCCGGGGAATGAGGTTTCGTTGCGCGTAGAAAACTTATTGCCTCGCGTCAGCGATTTTTTGGGGACCCAGCAGGCGACATTGCCGTTGGAGCCTACTCAGATCATGGCGACTGTCATCGGGACGGGCACCGAGGGGCAACTTATTCTTAAGGCTCAGGATTGTACTTTGTTCGTCAAGACGCAGGTTACCGCTTCCGTGGGGACTCCCATTATTTTATCCGTTAATGCGCCCAAGGATGAGGGCCACGTCACCGTGCCTGCTTTTCAGGATTTGAATTTTGAGGCTTTGCCGCAGGCCCTCGCCGCCCTTGAACAGATTAGTCCGCA
The DNA here is from genome assembly GCA_964559415.1 of uncultured Rhodospirillaceae bacterium. Lineage (GTDB taxonomy): Bacteria > Pseudomonadota > Alphaproteobacteria > UBA9219 > UBA9219 > CAIXLI01. Next base: position 9,069 of record CAZLIG010000046.1, on the reverse strand, counting down.
AATCTTTCATAATGTCGTCTCCAATTTTTTACCTCAGCCGACGGAGTCGCTTACGGGAGCTTTGTTGTTCCTTCTCAGCGCGTTCAAAAAAGGGAATGTGAGCGGATGGCTTGGGGGAAGTGCGGTCGAAACGCTTAAAAGCGCGGGTAAATCGTCGATTGTCGGGAGCCTTGCGAAAGAGCTTAGCGAAGCCGGGCAAACATCGCAGGACCCCGTGGTCGGCGATTGGAGGTCCTACCCTATTCCGCTTTACGCGCACAACCAGTTTCAGGCGCTGACGCTTCATGTTCATAGCGACCGCGATGCGCGGAAAGACACTGAGGGAAGAGCGGCGGGGGCGGGGAAAATACGGTTTTTGATCGATGTGCGGCTCAGCAGGCTTGGAGCCATGCAGATCGACGGATTTGTGCAGCCGAAAAAGCTCGATATGGTTTTGAGAAGCGAGGCTGTTTTGCCCGAGGGGCTTCATGACGAGCTGCGCACGGCTTATATCAAGGCTCTTGATGCCGTAGGGTATGCGGGGACCATAAACTTTCAGGTCGGGCGGCAGCACTGGATGGTGGTTACGAAGGACGCACCGAAGGGAATTGTGACTTAGTTTAGGAGAGAAAAAGAAAATGGGGTCCCCGCCTTCGCGGGGATGACGATTATTGTATCTGCAAGTTTTGCTCTAGCAACGCTGGGGCTTTGCGTTCTTTGAAACACTTATTACTGGTGAAGGCATTTTTTGGCCCTGTTTTAAGTATATCTATTCGTTTTCTGAACCCACTTTAATGGCTGAAAGTAAAACCGGGGTGTACAATGCGAGCGCTCTAAGGAGAGCGCGTATAATATGTCTCAATGGTGAAATTATGGGAATTAAAGAAATTAGTGCTCAGTTTAAAAAAGCCGCTTATCCGCTTTGCGGTCTGGCATTAGGGGGGATTTTTGCCGCCGATCTCGCGGCGACCTCAATGGTGCCGCAGAAAGAAGAGATTGTGGTTAACTCCACTCAATATACGACCGATCTTGTAAACGCGGCGTCTCAAGATCCGACAACCGCCGCTTTAGTGGCAGTCGCCTTCGTCGCCCCGACCGCCGTTGGGGTTGCAAACCGCGCGGTTAAGAAATACAGAGCTCGGACGCCGGAGAGATAACCGTCTGACATCGCGCTACAGGCCGGAGCCTGAGCGTTTTCTTTCGTGCATAATGCCGCCGATTTCGTCAAGCATCAGGGTTTCCTTGCGGCGCTCTTCGGCGGCTATTTCTTTTAAGCGCTGCTCTTCTGCAATCTCATAGCGTTTCTGTTCTTCGAAGAGCTCGGAAAGCTTTTCTTGCGCTTTTTTGACCGCCATTGCGGCAATTTGGCGATGCTGTTCCAACTCGCGCTCCTTCACCAACACGGATTTGATAAACGCGCCGTAGGTCATGCGAGTGATGGGGTCTCTTGCGGCGGCAGCCTGCTCGCGCGCTTTCATAATTTGCAGTTGAACGATTTGCGCTTCGATCTGCGCATGGCGCTCACGGAGCATGGCGAGGTGTTGCCTCTGCTCGTCCACCAGCGTTTTTTGGAGCTTGATGAGCGTGCGGAAGCTTTTCTTCATTGGATCACGCGATGCCTAGAATTTTGGCAAGCCCTATGTATGTGTCCGAAAGGCTCGTGTTTTCATCTTTACGTTGGCGGAGAAATTCCTCAAGGGGGGCGTAGAAGTTCATGGCTTCGTCGACCTCGGAATTTGTTCCCCTGCGGTATGCGCCCAAACGGATCATTTCGGCCATGTTTTCGTAGGCAGCGAGATGGCGGCGGGCTGTACGCACCAGCGTGTTTTCTTTTTCGTTGTTACAGGCGGGCATGGTTCTCGAAATGCTTCGCAGGATGTTGACGGCGGGAAAGCGGCCGCGCTCGGCAATGGCGCGGTCGAGGACGATGTGGCCGTCGAGAATGCCGCGCGCGGCGTCGGCTATCGGTTCGTTATGGTCGTCGCCGTCGACGAGGACGGTAAAGAGGCCTGTGATGCTTCCTTTTCCGGCTTGTCCGGGGCCTGCGCGCTCCAGGAGCTTTGGCATTTCGGAGAATACAGTCGGAGGATAGCCTTTGGTGGTGGGGGGCTCTCCGGCGGCGAGGCCAATTTCGCGTTGCGCCATCGCGAAGCGGGTGACGCTGTCCATCAGGCAGAGCACCTGTTTGCCTTGGTCGCGGAAGTATTCGGCTACGGCTAGCGTCATGTAGGCAGCTTGGCGGCGCATGAGGGGGGCTTCGTCGGATGTCGCGACGACGACGACGCTTCGAGCCAAGCCCTCTTCCTTCAGGTCGTCGAGGATGAATTCTTGGACTTCGCGGCCACGTTCGCCGATCAGGCCGATAACCGATACATCGGCAGAGGTGTAACGCGCTGCCATCGACATGAGCGTGGACTTTCCAACGCCGGAGCCTGCGAAGATGCCCATGCGTTGGCCTTTGCAGATTGTTGCGAAGGCGTTCACGGAGCGGATGCCGAGGTCGAGTTTTCCGGCAACTCTCTGGCGGGTGTGCGCAGGCGGCGGCGGGCTTCGGACCAAGCGGGACTCATCGCCGTGGGGGAGGATGCCTTTGCCGTCGATGGGCTCGGCGAGTGCACTGATGACACGGCCCAGCCATGCGCCGGTTGGGAAGATGACCGGCTGAGGGGCGGCAAGTTCGACCTTGCTGCCCAGCCCTACCCCTTCAAGCGGGCCGAACGGAAGCATCAGGGCTTTGCCGTCGCGAAAACCTACAGTCTCGCACAGTATTTGGCGGTCACCGCGCGCGATAACCGAGCAGCGGCCACCGACGGACAGGCGGTTTTCTATCCCGGCGACTTCAACAAGCAGCCCTTGGATACCGACGACGCGACCGAATACCTGCGTGGCAGGAATCGCGTCGATGCGGCCCACAAGGGTTTGGATGTTCTGATTCATGCAAGGGAGGTTACTTCTTTTTTATGCGGTCGAGAAGAAGTCTGTAACCTTGATAGTTTTCCTGCTGCAAAAACCGGGCGACGCGCCCTACGGTGGTGATGCTGACGCCTGTTTGGGCGTGGATTTCGCGATAAGACAGCTTTCCTTCATCGAGCAACCGCGCGATCATCCAGCGATCGGCGAGGTCGGCGATCTCCTTCGGCGTGCAAATGTCCATTAAAAAACGGCGGCATTCTTCGGCGTTTTCCAATGCCAGAAGCGCATCGAACAGTTCCTTGGCGGCCTTCGAGTCGGTTTTGGTCATGGTGATCTCCTAAAGTTTGTCCTGAAGAAAACTAAAGAAATCTGTCCTAAATGAGACGCCGGTACGCTTTATTCCCACTCGATGGTGCCCGGCGGCTTGCTCGTAACGTCGTAGGTGACCCGATTTATGCCTCGGACTTCGTTAATTATCCGCGTCGCGACCTTCGACAGGAACGCGTGCTCGAACGGATAGGAATCCGCTGTCATTCCATCCACTGACGTGACGGCGCGCAAGGCCAAAACGTGATCGTAGGATCGGCCATCGCCCATGACGCCTACTGTGCGCACGGGGAGAAGGACTGCGAATGCCTGCCAGATCTCATCGTAAAGGCCGGCTTTGCGGATTTCGTCGAGGTAGATCGTATCCGCTTTGCGCAGAATGGCCAGTTTTTCGGGGGTGATGTCGCTCAAGATGCGGATTGCGAGGCCGGGACCGGGGAACGGATGGCGGCCAACGAAGACTTCAGGGAGGCCGAGTTCGCGGCCCAAGGCGCGGACTTCATCCTTGAACAGTTCTCGCAGCGGCTCGACAAGCTTCAGTTTCATTCTTTCAGGCAAGCCGCCGACGTTGTGGTGCGATTTGATCGTAACGCTGGGCCCGCCTGCAAAGGAGACGCTTTCGATCACATCGGGGTAAAGCGTGCCTTGCGCAAGGAACTGGACATCCTTGATTTTGTGCGCTTCGGCATCGAACACTTCAATGAAGAGCTTGCCGATGGTTTTGCGTTTTTGCTCGGGGTCTGTGACGCCTGCGAGCGCCGTGAGAAATTTCTCGGACGCATCGACCGCGATAAGCGGAATGTTGTAATGCTGGCAGAAAAGGGTAACGACCTGCTCGGCCTCGCCTTCGCGCATCAGCCCAGTATCGACAAAGATGCACGTTAATTGCTCGCCGATAGCCTCGTGAATGATGAGGGCGGCTACGGCGCTATCGACGCCGCCGGAAAGGCCGCAAATGACCTTGCCTTTGCCGACTTGATTGCGGATGCGCTCAATTTCGGCCGTACGGAAGGCTTTCATGCTCCAACTGCTGCCACAGCCGCAGATTTTATGGACGAAGTTTTGCAGCAGCTTCGCGCCATTGGGGGTATGCACGACTTCGGGATGGAACTGAACGCCGTAGAATTTGCGCTTTTCATCCGCGATGAAGGCGAAGGGTGCGCCTTCGCTAACGGCTACAACATCGAATCCTTCGGGAATTTTGGTTACACGGTCGCCGTGGCTCATCCAAACCTGGTTGTAAGTACCGACTGCCCAAAGGCCGTCGAACAAGGCGCTTGGTTTCTTCACTTCGAGCTGGGATTTCCCGAACTCGCGCGTATGGCCGCCTTCGACCTTGCCGCCGAGCTGCATACACATTGTTTGCTGGCCGTAGCAAATGCCCAAGACAGGGACGCCGAGTTCCCACACTGCTTGAGGAGCGCGAGGGCTTCCGGTTTCAAGCGTCGAGGCGGGGCTGCCGGAAAGGATGATGCCTTTGGGATTAAAGGCCTTAATGTCCTCGTTGGTTCTGTTGTAGGGCTGGATTTCGCAGTAGACCCCTGCCTCGCGCACCCGGCGGGCGATGAGTTGCGTCACCTGAGAACCAAAATCGAGAATGAGAATCTTTTCCTGAAGTGCCATTACGCTTCCTTGTCGCAATAAAATATCGGGCAGCCCATTTCAGCGCCTAGTATGCGCTGCTTGGTTTTATAGCATGTTTATGCTTACGTCAAAAAGAAGCGGTATTCTGGGCTTTCAGGCTCTCACTGCCCATAACAATCCACGGCTACGTACCGGGGCGCTTTTCCGTCGGTTGAAAGGCACTGGACCTTGACCGGGCGGTGATCGACCGTTTCGAGATGAAGCACCTCCCCCAAATTTGCGGGGTTGAACGTCACAACCGTCGAATTGCACGCTTCGATCTTTCCCGGCTGGCACGCAAAAGCTGTGCAAGGGACAGATACCTCATCCTTCACGACGTATTGGCGAACGCCGTTAACGATCTCACACTGGGCATAGATGTCTGGCTTTGACACCAGGCCGGTCACGAACATATCGACCGGAATGGGAATTTTGGTTGCCTCTCCCACTTCCAACTGAGAGTTAATGTTCATGGTGAGTCCGCAGACGTTCACCGGGCCGGGATCGCATCTTTTTAGCGCGCAGACTATGCTCGGAGAGCCGGCTAGCCGGTAATATGGGACAACGCCCCATTCGCTTATGCACTGGACGATAAGCTCCCGGGCGGCAAAGCGTTCCGGTAACGGGAAACTATAAGCCGTTCCTACGGCAGCCGGAGGTATGTTTAAACGCATTCCACAGACGTTCATGGTGGAACCTCCGCAGACGGTTCCGCCAGTGGGCACCTGCGTTTGAGCTTGTGCCGCAGACGCACCCAAGAGGACTAAAATCGAGAGAATGCTTAGAAGTCGCATGGGGATATCCGATCTTCGGAGGCGGGATGGTTGAATTTATGCCTCGCCGGTTGAAATTGCAATCTTGGGGTTCTTTGCAGCTCATTTTACCCCTGAAGCACTTAATTTTTTCTTCACGACTTTTGGCCTAGCTTTTTTGTCAGCTTTAGCCCTTATAAACGAAGGAAATATGCCTATGCATTCGACTAAAGACAGCTCTTGGGGTCATTATGTCGCCGCGCTTGGGTTTCTTACGATGTTGTTTGTCGGGATGGGCGTCAATGCTGAGACTTCGGGTTCCGCACCTCCCTCAGGCGGACCGCCGCCATCGGGGAACAGCGCGCTTGATACCGCGCTGAAGAGTTGTTCCGAGTCTGTTTCTGAAGACGCCATGGGAGGGCCGGATCGGGCGGCTATGGATGCCTGTCTCAAGCAAAAAGGATTTAACCCTCCGCCGCACGGCGGCAAGGAGCCTTCTCCTGATGGAAAGAAAGGCCCCCCGCCATTGGAGAGACCCGGCGCAGGGGAGTAGAGGACGAGTTTTGAAGAAAGCCGCCCGTTGCAGAGGCAACGGGCGGCTTTTTTTTACGCGGATCTTTTCCGACGACGGCCCCATAAGCCGAGACCGAGCAAGGCGGACGAGAACAAGGGGGCGGCCGCTGGCAGGGGAACTGACACGTCTGTGTAGGTGCCGGACAAGGTTCCTGCTGAGGCTATGACGAACTTGTAGGACATAGCGTAACTGGAATCTTCGCCCAAGACTATATTGGACAAGGCGAGGTCCAAGTTTGTCGAGCCTGAAGTTTCGCCAAGGTACAACGGGTTGGCGAAGAAGGCGTCCCACTCCGACTGAGAGGTGAAGGCGTGGCTGTACAGGATGGCGCCATTTTCGGCTAACGAGAAGTTGGCTGACGACATACCTGTGCCTGTCAAACCCGTGCCGGTCAAACTAAACAACAATGCACTTCCGACACCCAAGTCTGTGAAGGAGTAGCTTGCGGATAGGGAGTAGATTTCGGCTTCGGAGCCGGAATACTCGTTTGTTGCGCCCATCAGGCCGTCAGCAATTTCGGTGAAATCGCCGGTGGTGGTTTTGAGCGTCGTGGATTTCACAGGGGAAGAGGCTGTGAGCGAGATGTTTCCGAACGATCTGGCATTGTTATTCGCGAAGCCTGAATAATAACCAACCGCTGAGGAAAGGCCGGATACACTCAGAGTGCTCGCCGACATCAGTTCGGAACTGGGTATGGGAGCATTCACTGTGGTGGTCAGCTTATTACCCGAGGAATCCGTTAGCGAGCTGCTTGAATAGACATTGCCTGACGATCCTTGGGCATGAGCTGCGGACTTGATCGCGTTGTTTGTTCCAAGCCCTGATGCCATTGCGGTCGCTGAACCGGTTCCTTTTATTGGGGAATAGTTCTCAGGGTATTGCGTTCCACCCGCATAAGCATAGGATTGGACGGTCACCGGTGCACCAGAAATTGCTGAGTTAATGTCCGCAAAGGACTCGGCGGAACCGCCAACTCCTTTTTGACCATTGCTCTTTCCGCCGCCGCCGCCATTAGCGGTGCTGATGATGTCAAGGCTGCTTGCTGTGCTTTCCTGCATAACGAGGCGAGAGAAAGCACTGCCGCCGTCGCCACCTTTTGCGGTATCGCTTAATCCGCCTTCGCCTCCGACCGCTGTTTGAGAAAGGTACAGCTTACCAAGCGTGCTTATGGCTATAGCATTTTCAACTGTAGAGTCTGCGCCGTCTCCACCTTCTGCTCCGGCAGCCGCTGTCCCGCCATTCCCCCCGGTTTGTCTTGCGAATACCTGAAGGGTGCTGTTAGGGTCTGTTCCCAATATCGTCGCACTGCCGCTAATCTTGGCTTCGCCGCCGTTTCCGGATTTAAACCCGGCGCCGTATGTGCCGTAGGAAACGTAGCCGCTACCGTAACTTCCAGAACCTCCAGTTGCGTCGACTGAAAGGTAAGAACCGGTGTCATCCCCATAGGCAGGACTATTCACGACGATGGTGCCGGTCGCTTCCGCATATCCTCCGTCCCCTCCATTTCCTCCGAAGGCAGAGGTTCCGCCCCCTCCACCATAAGCCAACAAATAAGCAGCTACACTCCCATAAGCATTTCCCACGAATGATGCCCGTGCATCGCCGCCGTCAGGAGCATCGCCGGAGCCTGAATATGTGGTTCCCCCTCTGCCACCATCTGCAACAATCAAATTGGTGCTGAGGCTGGCTCCGGGTTTCCCGAGAATTCCTCTTACATACCCGGAAGCTCCCTTTACTATGACGCTTCCCTCAGCAATCGCAGATGCGGCACCATTAGACTTCGCACCTCCACTTGCAGTACCTCCCTGGCCTGCAAGCGCCTCAATAGAAATCAGAACTGAATTTGCAACATTATCCTCGACGGTAATTCCTGAAACTGCATCGCCAGCCCTATCAACAAGCCCAAAAACGTCGCTTGCCCCCCCGGCAGAACCTCCTGCGGCTCGCGAGGACAAACTTAGCGAGCTTGCCTGGGATATATTTGCCAATGTGAGGATTGACGTTGCATTGCCACCTGCGCCACCAGTTGCATTCTGGCCGCCGCCGCCGCCATTTCCACCAGTTGCGGATTGATTGATCCTCAGTGCGCCAGTCGTCTGGCCGACCACGGCGTTATCGAGCATCGAACCGGAGCCGGAAGCTCCTGATGCACCGCTGCCGCCCGAACCTCCATCTCCACCCACTTGCGTAACGGAAAGACTAAGATCGGAGCCATCTGTAGATGCTACATTCAGCCCGGCAGTCGCAAGACCTCCATTTCCCGCGTGCTGGCCTGCACCGTAACCGCTGCCGCCGTCACCGCCTTCAGCATAGATTGAAGTGGAAAAGGGTCCCGAGATGCTAAACGTATCGACAGCCGTAACAGAACCGCCGTCTCCGCCATATCCGTATATGGGATCCGACGCATTGATCCCGTTTCCTCCATTGCCACCATAGAGCCAAAATTCAGACTCTCCTGAAAGGGGAGATACGGTTACATTTCCTCCATGTCCACCGTTTGGAAATTCGCCTGTTCCATTGGTTCCCGGCGATCCAGTAAAAGTGAAGGCCATGGCGGGACCGGATTGAGCGAGAGCCAGGGCGAAAGTCAGGGCTATAAAGGAACTGTTGGAAAAGGTTTTCATGCGGTCCTCTAAAAATGGTGGGATTGATTACGTGTGCGGAACGATGTTCCTACACCCAGTCGCTTTTTAGCGCAATATTATTTCTCATCAAGAGTGTTGCAGAGCGTTTTTTTACAAACTAAGGTTTTGGACTAGGGTGCACTGCTCTCTTTCTAGCGAAGCGAAGCAAATTCAAGCCGCAACGTCTTTGGCTTTCGTAACTGGACAATCTTTTTCGAGGGGGTCAGCGGAAGCAGCCCACTTCGGAAATGGATCGTCAAAGGACTTCCATGCGTCC
>CAZLIG010000045.1:0-12930 GCA_964559415.1 uncultured Rhodospirillaceae bacterium | reverse complement strand
TCGTCAGGCTCATAACCTGAAGGTCAGAGGTTCAAATCCTCTCCCCGCAACCAATCTTGAAAATATCCCTCCCCGCCGGCAACGTAAAAACGCATCAGCCGAATAACCCTTCGGTGTATAATGGCACTTATGCCGCTCCCAAAAGAGCCACACATCTGTTGCCATGCCCAGTCGCACGAGCGCACCACGGCAACCATTATAGCGTCGCCGGACACCACCTACACCTGCCCGATGCATCCCCAAATCCGGCAATTTGGCCCCGGTATCTGTCCTATATGCGGCATGGCCCTCGAACCAATATCTGCGGTTGACGAATCCGACGCAGAATTAACCCAAATGACCCGCCGTTTCTGGATCGCGTCAATATTATCGATCCCGATCCTTGTGATTTCCATGGGCCACGGTCTACTCTCTCTTGAAGACGTACTGTCCGATAACTTGTCCCGGTGGCTTCAACTCATCTTGGCAACCCCGGTTGTCCTTTGGGCAGGCGCTCCGTTCTTCGAGCGAGGCTATCGCTCCGTGGTAACCCGTAGCCTTAACATGTTCACGCTCATCGCCCTCGGCGTTGGCGTTGCTTATCTCTTCAGCCTCGCAATCACCCTCCTTCCCAGCTGGTTTGCCGGTCTTACGGGAAGCGTGCCCGAGGTCTACTTCGAAGCGGCTTCCGTCATAACGGCTCTCGTGCTCCTTGGCCAAGTACTGGAGCTTCGCGCGCGCTCGCAAACCAAAGGAGCGTTAAATGCCCTCTTCGACCTCGCCCCCAAAACCGCTCGTATTGTCCATCCTGACGGACGAGAGCTGGACATACCCATTAGCGATGTCAAAGTCGGGAACCTCCTCCGCGTCCGTCCCGGAGAACAAGTCCCGGTCGATGGCGTGGTAACAGAAGGTTCAAGCGCAGTCGACCAGTCGATGCTAACGGGAGAACCCGTCCCGGTCGAAAAGCACCCCGGCGACAAGGTAACCGGCGCAACAATAAATCGCACAGGCAGCTTTATCATGCGGGCGCAAAGGGTCGGCCACGATACGATGCTGGCGCAGATTGCAGCGATGGTTGCAAAAGCACAGTATAGCCGCGCCCCCATCCAGCGACTTGCGGATGTCGTCTCCGGCTGGTTCGTCCCCTTCGTGGTCCTTGTCTCGATTCTAACCGCCTTGGGCTGGGGACTATGGGGCCCGGAACCACGCCTCGCCTACGCGATCTTAAACGCCATAGCCGTTCTCATCATCGCCTGCCCTTGCGCGCTCGGCCTCGCCACGCCCATGTCGATTACTACAGGAACCGGACGCGCAGCGCGCGCTGGCATCCTGATCCGCGATGCCGAAACCCTCGAAACGTTCGAAAGCGTCGACACCTTGGTGATCGACAAAACCGGAACGCTGACCGAAGGCCGCCCCAAACTCATCCGCGCTCTTCCGGCTCCCGGCTTTGATGAAGCTGAAATCCTTCGCCTCGCCGCAAGCCTCGAAGTCGGAAGCGAGCATCCCTTGGCCGCAGCCCTTCTGCGCGGTGCCGAGGAATATCGGCTCCCCCTCTTTAAGCCCACGAATTTCCAATCCTTCACCGGAAATGGAATCAAAGGCATCGTCTCCGGCAAAGAAGTAGTTCTTGGCCGAAAGTCCCTTTTGCAGTCCTTGAATATCGACCCCAAAATGCTTGAAGAGCTTGCCCTGCGCTTTCGCACCGAAGGTCAATCCGCCATGCTCCTCGCTATCGATGGAACTCCCGCAGGGATCTTGGTCGTCGCCGATCCGATAAAAGAGACAACCCCCACCGCCCTAAAGCTGCTCAAGAAGGAAGGCCTCCGGATTGTCATGGTGACGGGCGATAACGAAACCACAGCCCGGGCAATCGCCAAAAACCTCGACATCGACGAAATCGAAGCCGACGCCACACCAGCTCGAAAGGCCGAGATCGTTGAAGCCTTAAAAAGAAAAGGTCGAAAGGTCGCAATGGCCGGAGACGGGATCAACGACGCCCCGGCTCTCGCGGCAGCTCATGTCGGCGTCGCGATGGGCAACGGCACCGACATCGCAATGGAAAGCGCCGGAATCACTCTGGTCAAAGGGGACCTTATCGGCATAGCCCGCGCCCGGCATCTGAGCCGTGAAGTTATGCGCAACATTCGTCAAAACCTGTTCTTCGCCTTCATCTACAACTCGCTCGGCGTCCCGATAGCAGCCGGCGTCTTCTATCCCCTCTTCGGTATTCTCTTAAGTCCAATTATCGCCAGCGCCGCAATGGCCTTCAGTTCAGTCTCGGTAATCACGAATGCCCTGCGCCTGAGAAACGTCAACCTTGATTTGGCTACTAAATAACTCCCGTCTCCTATTGCACCGTCTCCCTTATCATCCTCCCCAACGTCCCGTCACTGTTGCACTCATACTCGCGAATATTAACCTGAATAACTCCGCTCGCAGCCGATACGACGTAATCCCCCTGCGTGAGCATCCCATGGTCGCCGCAAGTCCACTCCGTGACGCTGCTTGGCTTCCCGGTTTTTGCCAAAGCCTCCCATTGTTTCAAATTCATGACAAGCGGAAGCTCCGGCTGCCCCGCCGAAGTCAAAAAATGAAGCGATGGCCTGCTCTTCGAAACGCCGACCGCAGCATACCCTCGATGCCCGCACGACGCTGCCGAAACCTGTAGAAGCATCTCGGAAGCACTGCCGTCATGGTCGTAATCGGCAAGTTGAAGGACGCGCACCGAAGGCCTCCCGCGAATTTCTTCAGCAAGACCGGACTCTCCTCGGCTTTCTCGGTCATAATCGCCCTCCTCCGTCGGCCAGCGCTGCAAAGCCAGTTGTCCTTGCCCAAGCCCGACGCCCAAGGAGGCAAAGGGCTCGCCTAAATTGATGCGGTCGATTTCCCTTCCGCCGCTCTTCCTCGTGAGATAAAGCGTCCCGGATTCCGCATAAGAAAAGCCATCGCATCCACACGTCATAGTCGCCGTCAGATCATCCGGCCCGCAAAACGAGGTCGATGGCTCCGCCGCCCACGAAAGCTCCCAAATCTCATTCTTTCCCAAAACCTTCACCGCCCTCTGCTCCCTAACGAAGCTTTCGCTCGAACAAGCGGGAGAGAAGGTCGTAACCGCAACCAATCCGAGAGTCGTTGCAAGCAGAAAAACACGTCCGAATAAAGCCATGATATTCCCAATTGGATGTAAAAGGAGAACTCTCCCACCTCATACGCTAAAACCACCCACTGTGATAGAGCCGCCCGCATTGCCGTTAAGCAGTTGATTTTCCGCCGCCCTTCCAGTTTAATCGGCACATTCAAGATGGAAATTTTTTGATGCTTTCCCGACTCGTCATTCATGATGTCGTGCTCATCGAAAAGCTGGCACTCCCGCTGGAACGTGGACTTAATGTGTTCACGGGCGAAACGGGCGCGGGCAAATCGATTGTGCTCGATGCATTAGGATTGGCGTTAGGCGAGCGTAGCGACGCCACTTTGGTCCGAACGGGAGCCGCCCAAGCCACAGTCGCTGCCGAATTCCACCTCGAAAAAAACCACGAAGCCTTCGCGCTTGCCAACGAGCAAGGCCTGAGCGCCAAAAACCCCGTCGTTCTGCGCCGCGTGATCGGCAAGGACGGAAAAAGCCGCGCCTTCTTCAACGACCAGCCGATAGGCATCGGCCTCCTCAAGCAATTCGGCGAAAGCCTCCTCGAAGTCCACGGCCAGTTCGAAACGCACGGCCTCCTAAACGCATCGACACATCGCGGCCTCCTCGACGCCTTCGCAGGCCTGAAGAGCTTGCGCAAAAAGGCAGCCGAAGCTTTCCGCGAATGGAAAGAAGCGACAGACAAAGCCCGCGAAGCCGAAGCCGCCAGAGACCGCGCCTGCAACGAAGAGGACTTTCTCCGAGCCGCCGTTAAAGAGCTTCAAGACCTCTCCCCCGAACCCGGCGAGGCAGATAAGCTCGCCAGTGAGCGTACCCAACTCCAGCACCGCGAAAAAATCGTCGAAGCGCTGACGTCAGCCACGCACCTTATGGACAGCGAACGCGGCGCGGTCGCCTCCCTTTCGCAAGCCGGAAAAGCCGTCGCCCGCGTGGCCGATAAAGCCGAAGGCCTCCCCGAAGTCCTCGCCTCCATCGACCGCTCACTTAACGAAGCATCCGAAGCAAGCCTCCAGCTCTCCCGCTTCTTTGCCGCGCTCGACACACGCCCCGACGCGCTTCAAACAATCGAAGAACGCCTCTTCGCCCTCCGCGCCGCAGCAAGAAAGCACAACACGCAAATCAACCAGCTTCCCGACGTCCTTCGCGATCTCTCAACGCGCCTCTCCCTGCTTTCAAGCAACAGCGAACAAGTCGGCAAGCTCGCCGAGCAAGCCGCTAAAGCCCGCCAAGCCTACATAAAGCTCGCGGAAGACCTGAGCACCAAACGCAAAACCGCAGCCGCCAAGCTCGAAAAAGATATCAACCGTGAACTGCCGCCCCTTAAACTCGAACGCGCGCGTTTCTTCATCGACATCGCGCGCCTCCCCGAAGACCAGTGGGCAGAAGACGGAGCCGACCGCGTAACCTTCCTGGCCGCCACAAACACCGGCTCTGCCCCCGGCCCTTTGCACAAAATTGCCTCCGGAGGCGAACTCTCGCGCTTTATGCTTGCTCTAAAGACAGTTCTCGCAGCAGCCGACCCCGTCCCGGTATTGGTTTTTGACGAAGTTGACACAGGCATCGGCGGTGCAATCGCCTCCGCTGTCGGCGAACGCCTCGCAAGCCTTGCCAAAGAAGTCCAAATCCTTGTCGTCACTCACAGCCCCCAAGTCGCCGCTCGGGGGTCACATCACCTGCGCGTCGCGAAGCACACGAAATCCGGGAAAACCTTGACCGAAGTCGAAGTCCTCGACACCCCCGCCCGACGCGAAGAAATCGCAAGAATGCTCTCCGGCACAACCATAACCGACGCCGCCCGCCAAGCCGCCGACAGCCTCCTCTTCGAATCCCCCAAAACAAGGGCGAAACCCAGAAAATCAGCCTAAATGGCCGTCACCGGCTCCCGAAAAAATTTCTCTTCGCTAAATCCCGGCGCGTTGATATAAAGACGCCTCTAAACGCAGGTGCTTTCAGCCCTCCGATGCGGGTGTAGCTCAATGGTAGAGCCCCAGCCTTCCAAGCTGGTCACGTGGGTTCGATTCCCATCACCCGCTCCAATTTAAAATAACAAGGCAGTCGCCACGAGGCGTAAAAATACCAAAACAACAATAAATACAAGCATATACAGCAACTTTCGCCTCATTCGTCAGAGATCACGAGGCACTTCTTTTGCTGCGGTGCAGCATATCTAGGGCGTTTTAGCCGAAAGAATATGGTTACTATTCGTTAAATGTTTGACGAAAGCGTTTACGCAGACTAAGCCGTAAAAAATTTCCAAAAGGAGGGCTTGTGTCTGTACAGGTTTGTTTTTGCGGCGAGGTAGTAGCAGATCTTTTGGAGCAAAATCAGGGATCCGGGGATTTCAAGCTTCTTCTGGGAGGCTCCCAGTTTCACGGGGCGACAGGGGCGGCCAAGGCCGTTCGCCGCGAAGGATTTGACTTCAAGATAAGCTTTATCGGCCCCATCTCGACGGACACTTTCGGCTCGCGCTTTTTCGCTAAGCTGGAAGAAGCCTCGATTGACACCGGTGGTGTCAAACGCGTCGATCGCAACACGACTCTGGCGATCGTCTCGGTGCAGCCCGGCAAGGAAAACGCCTTTTCCTTCTATGGACGCGACACAGCCGAGCAGATGACCAAAATTGAGGATTTGCCGGAAACAGTCGGTACGCCGGAAGACAAGAAGATTTTCTGTTTTGGTTCAATCTCGACCATTCTCGAACCCGCCCGCTTCGCCTGGCTTGAATTCGCCGCCCGCCAGAAGCCCCAATCTCTGCTTATCTACGATCTAAACACCCGCCCCTCTATAGCCAAGGACCCCGAACGTTATCGCGGGCTGGTCGCCGAATGGGCGCGCACGGCACACGTCATCAAGGCAAGCGATGCGGATATCGGCTGGGCCTATCCTGGCACAAGCATAGAAGACGTCGCCGCCTTATGGCTGAAAGAGGGCACATCAATGGCCGTTTTCACTAAAGGCAGGAACGGCTCGGAAGCCTATACGCGCACCACGAAGGCCTCAGCGGAGTCGATGGACCTGATCGCAACCAACACCATCGGCGCCGGCGATAATTTCAACGCCGGTCTTGCCCTTTATATGGCCAAGGAAAACTGCCTGACGCCGGGAGACGTCACCCAAATTCCCGAGGCCCGGCTCGCCCGCATCCTATCGGGGGCGAACAACACGGCAGCCTGTCACCTGATCTCCATCGGTGCGCAGACCCGATCGCCCAAGTGAGGAGAAAGAACATGACCCCGTTCGACTACCGCACTTATCGTTACGACAGAACCAAACTGGTTCCCGGAGTCGTTCATTTGGGCTTCGGCAATTTTGCACGTTCCTTTATCGCGGACATACTCAATGACACCGCCAAGAAGGGCTATACCGACCTCGGTTTAGTCGCAGTCGCACCGTCGGATCGTCAGGCAGCCGACTTCAATATTCTGGGCCAACAGAACAATCTATACCACCTGCTGCGCCAAAACGGCAGAGAGGTATGTCAACGTATCGGCGTTCTGTGCGAGACGATCATCGGCGCCACCAACAGCGCCAAAGTCATCGACGCCCTGGCGCGCGACGCGACGCAGATCGCCACGCTGACCGTGACCGCCGACGGCTATTTCCCGGATCGTCCCAAGGGGCCGACCATAGAGAAAAAGCAGGCCGACGACATTTCAGCTCTGCGCACGCAGGAATGGGACAAACTGAAGACGCCTCCGGGCTGGATCGTCGCCGGACTTTACAGAAGATACGACAACGGCAAGCAGCCGTTCATCGTCATGTCGTGCGACAACATTCTATTCAACGGAGAGATCACAAGGAATCTGATCGTCCGCCTGTCCAGGGAAACGGGCGACGAAGCTTTCGTTCAGTATGTCGAAGGGCAGGTCGTATTTCCCAATACCGCCGTGGATCGCATCACGCCGCAGCAGAACTATGACGCGCAATCCGCTTATCTGAGAGAGAGAGCCGGTGACAAGGCATTGATTGAAACGCCGCAGGGTGCCATCCATGACAGACGCCCCGTCCTCAGCGAGGTTTACCGTGAACTCATCATCGAAGATCGCGGCGCTTTCCCCGAGCATCTGCGCGAAGCTTTTTCCAGCGTCAAAGTCAAATTCGTCGACGACATTCAACCCTATCAGGATCGCAAGCTGCGGCTTCTTAACGGTCCACATATGCTGTTCGGCATTACCGGAAAGCTTCTGCAGATACCGACCGTACGCGAGGCGATGAAGGATCCCGAAGTCCGCACCTTATGCAACCGTATGCTTGAGCAAGCAGCAGGCGGACTCGCCGCCGCACGGCCGGATAGCGATATTCATGCCTTCCCCTCCCTTGTCATTGATCGTTTTGAAAATCCGCATTTGACGGACAGTACGGATCGTCTGACTTCGAACACCGGTGCCAAGATCCACCAAAGATTTCTTAACACCCCCGCGCTTGAGAAGCAGAAGGCCGCAGACGTATCGGCTTTCGCCATCGCGACCTGGCTTCACTACCTGCAGGGGCGCGACGAGAGTGGCAATCCCTTCAGCCTCGACGCCGGCGATGTTGGCTTCGCGGAAGAGCTGGGCCTGACTATCGACAATAATAATTTGGAGAATAACCTGATCCGATTCCTCACTAAAAAGGATTTGTCTCAAGTCTCGAATGACTATCGCGATTACGCTAAACAGATCGTCAGCGATGCGCGACTAATTCAGCAAGAAGGGTTGCGCGCTGCTATCAACGCGCGCTATCCGTCCGAGCCGCAAATGGTGCGCGCACCAACTCTCGGCACAAAAGATTGCGTATAACCTCCAGCCAAGGAACTTCCCGTGTCCAAGACCGCCCTTAAAAATAACGCGCCGCTTCCGATGCTCTCCCTTTCGACTCTGTCCGGCATTCCCTCCAATGTCGGGCGTCCCGCCTATGACGTGACGAAAGTCGGGGTCGGCATCATGCACATCAGCCTCGGAGCGTTCCATCGCGCGCATCAAGAAGTCTACACCGACGACGTGCTGGCGCAATCCGGCGGCGATTGGGGCATTTGCGGCATCGGCGCAATGACATCGGACAAGGCCTTGGTTGAGCATTTGCGCCAGCAGAACTCCCTTTTCACCGTTATGACGCGTGGTCAGAAGGCGGAGGCCCGCATTATCGGCGCTTTGCGCGAGGTGATGCTGATGCCGGAAAATCCCGCCGCCGTCATCGAGCGTCTTGCCGACCCTTCGATCAAAATTCTTTCCTTCACAATCACGGAAAAGGGCTACTGCCATGATCCGCAGACGGGCCTTTTGAACCCGCAGCATCCGTTGATCGCCCATGATCTAGCCCACCCGGATGCGCCACAAAGCGCCATCGGCCTCGCCGTTGCAGGATTGAAGGCTCGCTATGAAAAGAACCTGCCGCCCTTCACCGTTATGTCGTGCGACAATTTGCCCGGCAACGGCAACAAAACGAAATCCATCGTTCTGGCCTTCGCCAAACTGCTGGACGCCAAACTCGCCGCTTGGATCGAAGCCACCGTTGCTTTTCCCAACACGATGGTCGACCGCATCACCCCGGTAACGGCGGACGCCGACAAGGAATTTTTTAATGGCCGGTTTGGCTACCACGACAACGGCCTGGTCACCTGCGAACCCTTCCGCCAGTGGATTCTGGAAGACAATTTTCCGCAAGGCCGTCCGGCGTGGGAAAAAGCGGGAGCCCAGTTCGTTGAGGATGTCCACCCGTATGAGCTTGCCAAGATCCGGCTTTTGAACGTCAGTCATACGGTTTTTGCCTATCCCGCGCACCTGATGCGTCACGTCTGGGTCAACGAGGGCGCCTCGGACCCTTTGCTGGCGCGCTACGTTCGCCGTGTCATGGACTTGGAAATCACGCCCACGCTGCCCCCCGTGCCAGGCATCGAACTTGAAAGCTACAAGACCACGATTATCGAGCGTTTCGCCAATCCCGCAATCAAGGACACGTGGGAGCGCATTTGTTCGGACGGCTCGCAAAAGATCGCCAATCAGCTGCTTCCGATCGTGAGGGAGCGCTTTGCCAAAAACCAGAGTGCCGACGGCCTGATTCTTCTAGTCGCCGCGTGGTTTCGTTATCTGAACTGCAAACACGACGATGGCACGGCATTTGGCCTAAACGATCCGATGGCAGAGCGCCTACACAAGCTTGCCGTTGCCGGAGGCGTTGATCCGACAGGCTTGTTGAAGATTAAAGAAATTTTCGGTGACGATCTGCCCAAGGATCCGCGTTTTGCCGATCAGATCAAAAATGATCTGGAAGCCATTTACCAAAAAGGCGTGGCGCAAGTAATTGCGGACCGGTATAGATAGCCTCGCCTAAAGTCGTCGCAAAATCGTTCGGCAAGGCATTTTACCAAAATATTGAAAAAGAGGCCTTTAGTGCGCAATAAAATCATATTCGACAACGATGGCGTCAACATAGATAGCGAAGACATCGCGATGAGGATTATGAACGACTGGGGCCGTGCCTTCGTCCTCCGCTATCGCCCGGACGCCCCCTTGCCGGAAGAAGAGATCTACAATAAGTATGTCGGCACTTCGGCAGACAAAATTTTTGCAGCATTGATCGAACAATTCGATTTGCCGCTCGAACGTATCGCGAAGGATTACGAAATCAAGGGCGAGACGACGGCGGAAACGATCTGCACAGCTCTTGGGGATATCATCACGAATGAAACTTGCGACCGCTTCCGGCACGATCTGAAATCCATTCCCGGCGCTACGCAGTCCCTGTCCAAAATCCGAAGCCTTTTCGGAGCGGAAAACATGGCCTTGGCAACGACAAGCCGCAGTGACCGGATGGACATCTGCCTTGCGCACGCCATCGATCCCTTGACGGGCGAGAATGCGCGCCTTGAAGAAATGTTTCCGGCGGGATCGCGCAGGCGGAGCGGCTACGGGCAACCGAATAAATACGACGAAGCCTTTGCCGCTCTCGGCTGGAATCCGGCTCACACAATTATTGTCGAGGACAGCCGTTCAGGCGTTCGCAAAGCGAAAACCGGACGTCCGGACGTAGCGGTCATAGGTACCGTTGCCGCCAAATTCTATACCGACAAGGAAGCGCAGGCCGGAGCCCTTCTGGAAGAAGGAGCTAATCTGGTTATTTCCACCCTTGCGGATATACCTTTGGCGGCGGAATGGCTTAAAGGAGACATGGCTCAACCACGCCCCCCTTTTTCCGGAACCGTCTATACGCATCCCGTGAAAAGCCATGGAACTGAGCAGCGGTTCCACCTTCGCGCCACGCGTTAACCTCCACTCACTTTTATCGCGCTTCTCTAACCATCATCAGTTTTTCAGATGTCGCGGGCGTCAGTATCTTTTGCCCAAGCAACTCACTGCTGTAAGCAGACGGAACTTCCGAAAGCAAAAACCTCTCCCATTCCTGTTGACTACCCCCCGATTCCCGCCCAAAGTCCGCCGCTTGGAGGTTTAGTCTATGGATGTAGAATTTCATTATTATATTACATACTTACTCGCTGCCCGTGCAGGATTTGTTCCCGCTGAAGCCCTCAAAATCGCCTATTCATGCCAAGCCGTTGATGACAATGTTCTCCTCTGCAGCATCTCGGACAACCAAGGCACTCGTTATAAAAACCAAATCAGCCAGACAATCGACGTCAAAAAGCCGGTCGCAGAGCTTTCGAGTATCTACCCGATTTTCCACTTCGTGCCCTGGTGTGGCATCTCGACTGGCGAAGCGGTCCCCCCATCGCCGAGAAAGCGCGGCAAATGGTCCAAAAAGACAACCGCCGCCAACAACGTGATCGCACAAAAAATGGTCCGAAATGCATTCGGACTCCCGTCGGATTCCGATGAGCGCCTGTACCGCATCGGCATCGCGCTCCACGCCTATGCAGACACATGGGCGCATCAAAATTTCATCGGCGAAGCCTCCAAGCTGAACTCAATCCCGACAGCCACGGATGAAATCGACCTCGAAAACTTGATAAACATCGGCCACGGCGTTTATGGGCACCAACCCGATGTTCCCAACCTTGTCTGGACGGACCATCGCCTCTCAAACGTCACCGTCAACAACAAGCAGCGATTTCTTGACGCCGCAGCCCACATCTTCACCTTCCTCATCAAGGACCGCGACCCGCAAGTTTCAGAAGAATTTCTGCAGAACGAGATCAAACACCTCCAAGCCGACATTGGCCAAGACATCGGCCCCGACACCTCGACGTTCAAGTCGTTTTCAACCGACAAAAGACTCCGAAACTACCGCACCCGCGCCTTCCGGCAGGAATACGGCGGCACCGAACTCCCGGAATACAACCGCCAAACAATTTCGTGGGCACAAGAAGCCATGAAAGAATCATGGACCGATCTCTCCAGCGAAATCATGGAGGCCCTCTGTAAGCACACCAACGGCTTCTTCCAAACCGCCCCCATCGAATGCCGCTGGCGCGACCCCGACTACCGAAAGTCCGACTGGTACAAATTTTCAGAATCCATAAAATCCCACCACGCCATCTCCTCTGCAATCCTAAGAGAGAACGGAATTGGGTGAGCGGTAATGAGAAAACTGGAGCGGGTGAAGGGAATCGAACCCTCGTCGTAAGCTTGGGAAGCTTCTGCTCTACCATTGAGCTACACCCGCAACTTTGCGGAAGCGCGGGCATCCCTGCCCTGCGGGAACGGAATTTACGAATATTCTCCTCAGGAGTCAAAGGCAGAAGCATAAAAAAGAGCGCCGCATCCAAGCGGATACCGCGCCCCTTCTTAAGCCTAACCGCACTCTATCCTTTACGAACCTTATCAATGAACGAATCGACCACATTCCGCAGCGTCTCAGCCTCGTGCGCCAATTGGCCTGCGGTATCAAGCAACTGGCTCGAAGCCGTACCCGTCTCTGCCGCAGCCTTCGTGACACCCTCGATATTGAGCGTCACCTCCTTGGTACCCTGGGCGCTTTCCTGAATGTTTCGAGAGATCTCCTTGGTCGCCGCGCCCTGCTCTTCGACAGCGGCCGCAATAGCCGTCGAAATCTCATTAACATGCCGAATGGTCGATGTGATGGTCTCGATGGTACCGACCGCCTGCGTGGTCTGAACCTGAATGCCGCCAATCTGCTGAGTGATATCCTTCGCTGCAGAGGCAACTTGATTAGCAAGCGTCTTCACCTCGTTGGCAACCACCGCAAACCCGCGGCCTGCATCGCCCGCGCGTGCCGCCTCGATTGTCGCATTAAGCGCAAGCAAATTGACCTGACTCGCTATGCCTTCAATCAGCTTCACCACATTGCCGACCTCCTCTGCCGCCTTGCTTAGCGATTGCATCACCTTGCTGGTAGCCTCGGCCTCAACCATGCACTCGCCCGCAACCTTGACAGACTCGCCGATCTGCCTGTTGATCTCACCGATGGAGGAATTAAGCTCCTCTGCAGCAGAAGCGACGGTCTGAATATTCGTCGACGACTGCTCCGCCGCCGCAGCAACGGCAGAGGATTGAGAACTCGTCTCTTCCGCAATAGACGACATCGACTTGGCGCTGCTTTGCATTTCGGTCGCCGCCGCCGAAACAGTGTCAACAACCCCTTTCACGCTGCTGTCGAACTCATCGGCCATCTTGTTCATCAAGGCCTTGCGTTCCACTGCAGTACGCTTCTCGGCCTCCTTCTGCTCGCGCTCAAGCTGCTCCATCCGTATGGCATTCGCCTTGAAAGTTTCTAGCGAGCGGGCAAGATCGCCAATCTCGTCCTTGTTTTCGAGATAGTTTACCTCGATACTCTTATCCCCGCCAGCCAACCTGTTCATGCCGCCGGTGATCTCCCCCAATGGCTTCGTAATCCCGCGACTAATA
>CAZLIG010000044.1:0-13017 GCA_964559415.1 uncultured Rhodospirillaceae bacterium | reverse complement strand
CCTCTAACCCTTTTCAGCGCTCCATGGAGGCATGATGTCGAAGCCCTTTAGTAACCCGTTTTTCGAGACGGATATATCCAAGATGTTTGACCCGTCAAGTTATGACGTGTCGAAGATGTTCGATGCGTCGAATTACAGCAAATACTTCGACACTTCAAAAGTCTTCGGAGATTACAAGATTCCGAATATGCCTTCGTTCGACACCGAAGCTTTCCTGTCCTTGCAGCGCAAGAACGTTGAAGCCATCACGGCGGTAAGCCAAGCGAGCTATGAGAGCATTCAGGCTTTGTGGCGCCGTCAGGCCGACAGCTATCGTCAGATCGTTGAAGAGTGGGTTCAAGCGAACCAGTCGATCTGGTCCTGCCCCACGGCGGAAGCCAAGGCGATGAAGCAGGCCGAAACCAGCAAGTCCACCATGGACAAGTACATCTCGAACATTCGCGACGCATCGGAAACATACGCCAAGTGCAACACGCAGGCGATGGAGACTGTTGGCGCTCGTTTGAACGAGAGCCTGAACGAGCTGTGCGGTTTGGTAAAGAACGCCGCCTCTCGCGCAGCGTAAGGTTTCGTCATTCTGGCGTCCGTCAGATTAGCGGTTTTAGCGGGCATGATGCTTTTTTGCGTCATGTCCGTTTCTGCGTGTGGGAAAAAGCCTCCGACCGTCGACTTGCCTCCCGGCGCGGAGGAGACGGATTTTCCTCGCACGTATCCTGATCCCGCACTTAATAAGTAACAATTTGTACTGTGGACTTGGTCGGCATTGAGTCATGCCGGTCGTGTCTTGCGGTGCTTTTCGACAGGCTTTAGTCTTTCTTCAGTTTTTCGCGAGCAGCAATGACCGTGGCCGCTATGCGTGAAGGAGATTCTTTATGCCTCAGCTTAAAGGACTCGTTTTTGATCTCGACGGCACGCTGATCGATAGTATGTCGGATTTGATGAACGCGCTTAATACGACGCTTCGCGACCATGGCCGGCGGGCCGTTACGCTTGAGGAGTTCAAAAATTTCTACGGCGACGAAATGAGGTTTATTGTTCAGCGCGCCTTTTCCGCCACGGGGACTCCTTATCCAAACATTGAGTCGAACGCGTATTTTCAGAAATATCTTTATCGGTATCGCCATCAAGCGCCAGCCCCTTTGCAGGTTTACCCGTTCGTGGTCGATATGCTCGAAACGCTCACGCACGCCGATGTTAAGCTCGGCATTTGCAGTTTGAAGCCGGAAGAGGCGACGCATTGGCTGCTCGACAAGCTTGGATTGCGGCGATACTTCAAGTTTATCGGCGGCGGAGATACCTTTGGGGTTTGCAAGCCGCACGCAGGGCATCTTCTTGGCGTTATCGAGCGGCTTGAAGTCCCGCTGGCGAACTGCGTCATGATTGGGGACAGGCCGAAGGACGCGATGATGGCGCAGGCGGCGGGCGTTCCTTGTTTGATCGTAAGCCATGACGGACTCGTTGAAAATTCATTTAACGCCGATGGGACTATGTGCGGGTTTGCGGACTTTGAGGAAGCGCTCGAACGGATCGGGTTCACGATTGAACGCGAATGATGTTCATTTGATACAGCCATCCCGTGTTCGTGAGAACCTTTAAGCGGCATTACCCATTTTGGATAGTTTTTTGCGCTTTTTTATACGAAATTTCTGTAATAGGCTTTTGATGTTGTCGCACATAACCGCTCATTACTTTTTTTGCTTGAAAGGAGATTTTGAGAATGCAGAACAGCCTTTGGAAAAAAGATCCTAACGACCACCCGCTTGTCGTCAGTATTAAAGACGCACTTAATTACTTGGTTGAGGCTAAAAGTCAAAGCGACGTTGGCGTGGCAAACAAGTATCTGAACTCTGCTGTCGAGGAGCTCGAGACAGCAGCGCAAACAGAACCGCGCCAGTTTACCAGGGCGGATTCCGTTAGCATCTCCCACTTGATTCCGCCCGTTGACGAGAAGACACGCCCCGACTTGCTGACTTTTTCGGAAAGAATGTACGGCGTTTTAGCGTCACTTTCGAAAACGGCAAATGTTGTGTCCCTTACGGTTATAGAAAAAGCCATAACCCCTAAAAAGGAAACCAACGGCTTTGATATTTGCTTTTCGGAAATTTTTGAGAGAGTAAATCCATCTGTGAAGCCGTTGCGCGAGACTCGTCGTTCACAGCTGGCACACAAAGGGCCTGCGGTCTAGGTTGACCTGTTAATGGGGCCGATTGAACGATCGGCCCCTTTTTCATTATTCGCTAAATTTTTTCGTGTTCCATTTCGATGGCGCCGCAGGGGCATTCGGCGGCGCAGAGGCCGCAGCCTTTGCAGTACTCATAATCGATGGTTAGAGAGCCGTCTTTGGCTTTCTTGATTGCGTTGTCGGGGCATACGCCATAGCAGTTGTCGCATTCAAAACAGTTTCCGCAGGAGAGGCAGCGGCGGGATTCGGCAAGCGCCTCGGGCTGACTCAGGGCTTTTTGCGCTTCGTCGAAGGTTGTTTTTCGGCGGTCGATATCGATGGACTCGCGCTCATTTCTTTCAGCTTTTTCATAATACCATTTGTTAAGGCGATCCGCCGAGGCAAGGTCGTGCTTTGGTTCGGGTTCGTAGGTTGTTTGGCGCAGCCATGCGTCGATGTTTCGGGCGGCTTTTTTCCCTTGCCCTATCGCATTCGTGGCGGTGCGGTTGGATGAGCTTAAATCGCCGCACGCAAAGATGCCGGAGCGGCCCGTCATGAACGCTTTGTCGACGGGGATGATGCCGTCGGCAGCGGCGATCTCTGCAATGCCTTCGAACGGAGAGGCGTCGATGTCTTGCCCTAATGCGAGTACAACAACGTCCGCCGTCATTTGTTCCTTTTGGCCCTTGGGATGCGGTTTTCCTTCTTTGTCCAGCTCCATTTTTTCGAGCGTCAGGGCGGTTCCTTCGTAACGCTCTATGGTCGAGAGGTATTTGAAGTCGACGCCTTCTTGAAGGGCTTCGTCAATTTCGAACGCGTGGGCGGGCATCTTTTCGCGCGTGCGGCGGTAAACGACGGTCACTTCTTTCGCGCCGAGGCGCTTTGCCGTTCTTGCGACGTCGATGGCGGTATTCCCGCCCCCGTATACGACCACACGTTGGGCAAGCTGCGGTTTTTCATCGCTTTCCATGGCTCCGAGAACGGCTACGGCGTCTAGAACTCTTGCATCTTTGCCTTGGGCAAAGGAGGCAGTTTTGGCGAGGGGCGCGCCCGTGGCAACCAGGATCGCATCGTAGGATTTTTGTGCCGCTTTAAGATCAATCTCTTTGGCTTCGGTTTGAAGCGTGATGCCAAGATCGAGGATACGTTCGATTTCGGCGTCAAGAACTTCGCGCGGGAGGCGGTATTTGGGGATGCCGTAGCGCATCATTCCGCCCGCTTTTTTGTGAGTTTCCTTGATTGTCACGGCATGGCCGCGCATGGCCAACTGGTAGGCTGCCGACAATCCTGCCGGACCCGCGCCTATGATGAGTACTTTCTTTTTGGTGGTTTTTTCTGTCTTCGCGAAGGCCCACTTTTTCTCAATCGCCAGGTCGCCGATGAATTGCTCGACGCTGTTGATGCCAACGGGGGTGTCAATCGTGGCGCGGTTACAAGCTTTTTCGCAGGTGTGGTAGCAGATGCGGCCCATTGTTGCGGGGAAAGGGTTTTCCTTGACGATCTCTTGCCATGCTTCCTTGTATTTTTCGCGCTCGACCAGCGACAACCACTCCTGAATGTTCTCGCCGGAGGGACAAGCCTTATTGCATGGGGGGAGACGGTGAACGTACTTCGGGCGCATTGTTCTCCAGGAACCGGTGTGATTGGAGAGCGATGTTCCGGCGTCGAGAACCGTTGCGAATGGCTTCATGAGAGACTTCCTCATTCCTTAGTGGCTTGTATCGGCATTAAAGGTCGAAAGGGTCTGACTCTTTTGAAAGACCGCCTCGCCTTCCCATCGCTCTCCCCCACTTTGTGGCGGAGAGGACAAACCTTGTTACAAATTAAAGCGGCGGATGTTTTCGTCCGCGATGGCTTGGATGCGCGCGATCTTCTCGTCGGGCGTAGCGCCTTTCTTGAAGAGGTGGGCAAATCTTTTTTGTAGCTTGAGGTATTCCTCGACGCCGACGCGCTCACGGATTTTCGTGGATTTTGTTACCTCTCCATCCTCGGCTTCGAACAGGGGGAACAAACCCGACTGCACCGCGAGGCGCGAGAGGCGGATGGTTTCGCTTGGCGTTGCGCCCCAGCCCAAAGGACAGGGCACCAGCACATGAATGTAGCGCGCGCCGTGCATGCTCATGGCTTTAAAAACTTTTGCCTCCAGGTCGCGCGGCTCCGAAATCGTTGCCGTTGCGACGTAGGGGATGCGGTGGGCCATTGCGATGAGGGGAACGTTCTTGCCGGTGCCGAAGACGTTGCCGGGTTCGGGGCCTGCGATGGGCGTGGTTGCTGTTCGAGCAGCGGGGGGCGTTTGGCTTGAGCGCTGGACGCCCGTGTTCATGTAGGCTTGGTTATCGTAGCAGACGTACAAAACATCGTCGTTACGTTCGAACATTCCGGACAAACAGCCGAAGCCGATGTCGGTTGTACTGCCGTCGCCGCCGTGAGCTAGAACCCGCACTTCGTCGCGTTTTTTCACGCTCATTGCGGCGGCCACGCCTGTGGCTACTGACGGCGCGTTGCCAAACAGCGAGTGTAGCCATGCGGTTTGCCATGCCGTTTCGGGGTAAGGCGTGCTGAAGACTTCGAGGCAGCCGGTGGCGTTAACAACGATGAGATTGCCTTTGGTGGCTGCCATTGCGGCATCGACAACCATGCGGGCACCGAGAGCTTCGCCGCAGCCTTGGCAAGCACGATGGCCGCTTGTGAGGCTGTTGGCGCGGGTGGTTCGCGACTGAACGGCGCGGTCTGCTTCATCGAGAAGACGGTTGCCTATCGTGCGTGTTCCTTTGGGATTTGCTTGGGCGTTGATCATAAGTGTTTTCCTATGCCGCTTGGCGGGGCTTGGCATTGCCTTCGAATTTCTTCTCTTCCCCGTCGGTGATGTCTTTTCTCAGGTCGAGGAAGAAGAGATCGCTTGAGCGCGGCGTGCCGAGCTTTGTAACAAAATCGGAAAGCGATTTTTTGAAGATCGGGCGGCCACCAAGACCGGCGATGAGCGTGGTGAGCGGCACTGTTTCGTGGACTCCTGCGAGACGGAGGTGCCCGGCTAAAACGCCGCCCTGCCCTGCGGCGACCGCTTTTTCGACCACGATCACGTGTTTGGCATTTTTCAATGCCGTGTTGATTTCTTCGGAGGGGAAGGGGCGGAAGGAACAGATCGATACGAGGCCGATCTTTTCGCCCTGCTCCCGCTTTTCATCGACCATGTCCTTGAGCGTTCCGATGACGGAGCCCATTGAGACGACGATGGTTTCGGCATCCTGTATGCGATAGGGGCGGACGAAGCCTCCTGCTTCGCGACCGAAGATTTTTTTGAAGTCCTCGGCTGCGTCTGCAATGACGTTTTTGGCCCTCAACATTTTTTTGTGTTCGAGGTATTTCACTTCCGTGAATGCATCCGGGCCTACGAGGACGCCAATCGAGGTTGGGTTTTTAGGATCGACCGCTTGTGCGGGCGTAAACGGCGGGAGGTATTTATCCACCTGCTCCGGCGTTGGCACATCGACCTGTTCGACGGCGTGGGTCAGGATGAAGCCGTCGACGCAGACCATGACGGGAATCTGCGCGGCCTCGGCGATACGGAAGGCTTGGATGTGGAGGTCGCAGGCCTCTTGGTTGTTTTCGGCAAACAACTGAATCCATCCCGCATCGCGCATACTCATGGCGTCGGAGTGGTCGTTCCAGATGTTCAGCGGGGCACCGATGGCGCGGGTTCCGAGCGTCATCACGATGGGGAGGCCGAGGCCCGATGCGTTGAAGACCGCTTCGGCCATAAACAGCAAGCCTTGGCTCGAGGTGGCGGTGTAGGACCGTGCGCCTGAGGCCGACGAGCCTATGGCGACGGACAATGCCGCGAATTCGGATTCGACGTTAATGTACTTGCAGTCTTTGATTTGGCCCGACCGGCAAAGCGCGCTTAGGCCTTCGACGATGTGCGTTTGGGGCGTGATGGGATAGGCGCAGATGACTTCGGGACGGCAAAGGGCAATGGCTTCGGCTACAGCACGAGAGCCTTCGATCTGTTTTAACATGCGATGCGGTCTCCTTGGCAGCGCTGGCCTTTCAGTACAACCGTCATGCCATAGGCTTCCTTGGCGGCGGCGATGTTGGCTTCGCCTATCTTTCCGGGGAAGGCTTCGGCAATGGCTTTTTCCACGGACTGCAGGCGGATGACGCTTGTCATTGCCGCGAGCGCGCCGAGCATTGCTGCATTTGGCAACGGGCGGCCAATATGCTTGAGCGCCAAGTCGGTCCCGGGAACTGCGAAGATGTGGCCGCAGGGGAGTTTTTCCTCAAGAGCACCTATGCCGAGTTCGGCGATTTTGCGCGTGCTGTTTATGAGGACATAGCCGTCAGGCTTTAGGCCACCGAACAGGCCCGGGGTCAGCAGAAGCGTTGGGTCTTGAATGATGATTGCATCGGCTTCGACAATCGGATCGCGGAGGCGAATCTCTTTGTCGGAGATGCGGCAATATGACGTGACCGGGGCGCCCATGCGCTCGGACCCGAAGCTCGGAAAGGCCTGTGCGTGCTTGCCTTCGAGAAATGCCGCTACTGAGAGCATTTCTGCAGCAGATACGACTCCTTGACCTCCGCGACCGTGTAATCGGGTCTGAAACATCGGGCCTCCTTTAAGTTTAGAGTTTATCTAAAGAGATAGTGGTTGAAAACGCGCTATCCTTAATGGCTCGGGACTCAAAAATCAAAGGCTGTTTTTCGAAATCGTTTCTGCATCGCAGTACAAAATTTTTAGCTTGTGCAGCAAGCCGTCGAGTTTATATGCGGGTTACGGAAGAATATTTTTGAAGGCGCTGCACAAAGCAGTTTTTGTGCATGACATTAAGAGCCCTTATTTTTTGGTAATTTTATTGCCCTCGCGCTTCCTCTGTTTAAGCCGTTGTGGGTTGATTTGACCCCTTTTAAATACGCCCGAAAGTTGACCGGGTGCGTTTAAACTCGATTTTTTCTTGGAAAATGGTCGCCAGGGTCTGCTATTCTGGCATTTCGCGCATGACTTGCGCTGGTAATTTGAAGGGTGTTCTTCCGATGAATTGGCTTACCAATTTCGTTCGACCCAAGGTTCGTGCTTTGGTTGGCGAAAAGAAAGACATTCCAGACAACCTTTGGGAGAAATGCCCCGGGTGCAGCGGTATGCTGTTCGTTCGGGACATGGAAAACAGCCTGAACGTTTGCCGTGTTTGCGGATTTCATCTTAAGCTCGATCCGATCAAGCGGCTTCATATGCTTTTTGACGAGGGCGAATTTAAGTATCTCGATAGTCCTAAGGTTGTTGTCGACCCGCTCAAGTTTCGCGATCAAAAGAAGTACACCGACAGACTGAAGGCTTCACAGAGCAAGACGAAACGTAACGACGCCGTGATTATCGGCGAGGGTACGGTGGATGGAGTCAAGACCGTCATTACGGTGTTTGATTTTGAGTTTATGGGCGGTTCGATGGGGTCTGCCGTCGGCGAGGCTCTTGTGATGTCGGCAAAGCGGGCAGTGTCTACGCAGTCGGCACTCGTGGTGATCCCGGCTTCGGGCGGCGCGCGGATGCAAGAGGGCATGTTGTCGTTGATGCAGATGCCTCGCACCGTTATTGCCGCCGATCAGGTTAAGGAAGCGGGGCTGCCCTTTATTGTCATTCTTACCGATCCGACGACGGGCGGCGTTACGGCGAGCTTTGCGATGATCGGCGACGTTCATATTGCAGAACGCGGGGCGATGATCGGATTTGCGGGAGCGCGCGTTATTGAAAGCACGATCAGAGAGACCCTACCGCCCGGGTTCCAGCGCGCCGAGTATCTGTTGGAGCACGGGATGGTCGATATCGTTGTCGAGCGCAAGGATTTGAAAGACACCCTTGGCCGAGTCTTGCGGCTGCTGCGCGGCGGGAAACCGGGGAAAGGGAGCCTTTTGGGGCCGGTGCCGCATGGGGCAAGGAACGGGAAGCGGATTTAAGCCGTTTGGAAGGCCGGAAGGTTTTTGCCCCAGAGTAGGTGATCCTCTCGCTTGCCGTTGATTTGAAGATACGCTTTTGCGTAGCCTTCTTGTTCAAAACCACAGTGGCGCAGGACGGCTTTGCTTGGTTCGTTGTTGGGCAGGCAGCTTGCTTCGATGCGCTGAAGCTTGAGCGAGCGCGCAAAATCGCAGACGAGTCCGAGGGCTTCGGTCATGATGCCTTGCCCGGCGTAGGGTCTGCCCACCCAGTAACCCACCGTTCCTTTTTGAGCAGCGGCGTACATGATTTCTCCCAGCGTGATCCCGCCGACGAGCACCGGTTTTTCCGCGCGCAGAAAGATGGCGAAGGCATAGGCTTTGCCGCTCCGCCAATCGCGCCAGTGGCGGCGCAGAAGCGAACAGAAGTAGCCGTAAGTCAGCGCATGGCTTGGCCATTTGGGTTCCCACGGCTCCAAGTGGCTCCGGCTCATCTCTCTTAATGTGTGCCATGCGCTCCAGTCCTCGACATCGAGCATCCGAAGCATCACGTTGGGTCCGACAAGCCGTGTGTCGAACGGCGGGTGCTCCCGTCGCGGCGCGGTTCGAAACATGGAGATGAAGAGATCGATCATGCGTTCAGTCTTGCCCTGATCTGCTTGTAGTCTTCAAGTTTGTCCAACGGGCCGAGGGCTGTCAAAATCAATTTTGGGGAAAACAGCTTCTGGGCTGACGTTTTGACGTCTTCCTGCGTGATCGAGAGCAGGCGATGCAAGATTTCTTCGGGCGGAATTGGCTTGCCGTAGGCCAGGATTTGGTTCCCGACAACTTCGGCGCGACGCATCACGCTTTCCTTGCCCATAAGCAGGTCGGCGCGGACTTGCGCCTTTGCGCGGGCGAGTTCGCCCATTGTGACGTTCTTTTTAATGTCGTTTATTTCATTGCAGATGACGGGGATCAGCTCTTTCAGGCGTTGCGGATCGGTGCCGGCATAGATTTGGAATATCCCGGCGTCGCTGAAGCCGGAGTGCGCGGAGCTAATCGTATAAACAAGGCCGCGCTTTTCCCGAACTTTTTGGAACAGGCGCGACGATGCGCTTCCGCCCAATATGAGGGAAAGAATTTGGGCGGCATAATAAGGACGCTTGGCATGGTAACCGGGGCCTGCAAAACCGAGGATCAGGTGAACCTGCTCGATTTCTTTTGGCGACAGGATGACGCCGGGGGCCACGTGCGTTTTCTCGTCCAACGCTTTTTTGCCGCGCGGAAGCGAGCTAAAACGCTTTTTGACCATTTTCAGGAATTGCTGGTGCGTGATTTTGCCTGCGGCGGCGAGCACCATGTTTGACCCGACGTAATACTTGGATACATAGTCTATCAGTGATTCACGCGGGAGCTTGGCTATGACGTCCGCCGTGCCGAGGATCGAACGGCCTATCTTCTGGTTGGGCAGCGCAAGCTTGTGCATCAGGTCGAAGGTGTAGTCTTCGGGGGAATCCAGATCGCGGCCAATTTCCTGGATGACAACGAGGCGCTCGCGGTCCAGCTCTTTTGCCAAAAAAACAGAGTGGCGGAGCATATCGGCGATGATGTCAACCGCCGTTTCGGTGTCCTCGGGAAGGACTCGGGCGTAATAGGCGGTCGCTTCACGCGAGGTGTGCGCGTTGAGTTCTCCGCCTGTGTTTTCGATGGCGGAGGACAGGGCATATGCGGAGCGCGTCTTTGTGCCTTTGAACATCATATGTTCGACGAGGTGCGCGATGCCGTTGGCTCTCCACGGTTCGTGGCGCGTTCCAACGCCCACCCATACGCCCGCAACAACGCTTTCCGAATCCGGCATGGTGTCGGTTACTATGCGCAATCCATTATCTAGTTCTGTAATTTCTACGGTCATGCTTTCTTTTTCTTTTCTATAAATGCTTCAATACGATTGATATCCGCCGGAAGCTCTGTCGTGCGTTCGGGCTTGCTTATCAGCGCCGCCACCGTGGCGGGAACTTCGGGCGCAAAGCCCAATGCCTTCTTTACCGTTTCGGGAAACTTTGCCGGTGCGGCCGTGGCCAGGAAAACCACCGGGTCGGTCAAACGGGACCCTATATCTTTTGCAACCTTAACGCCGACTGCCGTGTGCGGGTCGAGGACGTAGTTGTGCTCTTTGTAAACATCGGCCATCGTCCTGAGCGTCTCGTCGTCACTGGCGCATCCGGCATCGAAGGTTTCTTTTGCTTTTGCCAGTTGGCTTTCCGATACGGTGAAGCCGCCTTTGTTCTTCAGGTCTGACATGAGGCCGCGAACGTGAGCGGGGTCGTTGTCGCACAGGTCGAACAGCAGGCGTTCGAAATTGCTGCTGATCTGGATATCCATGCTTGGGCTTAAGGTGCGGCGGACGGAGTCCGGGGTCATACGGCCCGTGTCGAAAAATCGCGTCAGGATATTGTTGCTGTTGCTCGCAACCACAAGCTTGTCGATCGGAAGACCGCATTTCATGGCTGCATACCCTGCAAAAATGTCGCCGAAGTTTCCTGTCGGGACCACAAAGGTCGGCCTGCCTTCGAGCTTTAGCGCCGAGGTAAAATAGTACACGATCTGGGCGAGAATGCGCAGCAGATTGATCGAATTGATCGTCGTCAGATTCCAGTCTTCTCTGAGCTTTTTGTTGGCAAAAAAAGCTTTTACGATTTTTTGACAATCGTCAAAAGTGCCGTCTACTGCGATAGCGTGAACGTTGGGCGCATCGACGCAAGTCATTTGCTTGCGCTGGATGTCGCTTGGGCCTTTGTTGGGATAGAGGATATAGACATCGATGTTTTTGCGGTTAGCCAGAGCGTTGATGGCTGCCGACCCTGTGTCGCCCGAGGTGGCTCCGATAACCGTTATGGGCTTTGTTGCTCCGCGCAGGAAGTACTCGAACATATGCCCGACGAATTGGAGGGCGACATCTTTGAAGGCGAGGGTGGGTCCGTGGAAGAGTTCGAGGATTTTGTCCTTGCCGAGATCGAGAACCGGAACCACATCTTTGGAATCGAACGCAGCATAGGCTTTTGCTATGATTTCGCGCAGGGCGTCCTCGGGGACGGCATCGATGAGGAAAGGCTTCAGGATATGGTGCGCGACTTCCTGATAGGGCTTACCGCGCAGGCTCGCGATTTCCGAGGCGGAAAAGGACGGCCACTGCTTGGGGAGATATAGGCCGCCGTCGGGGGCAAGGCCTTCGAGCGCAATTTGGCGAATATCCTTTTCGGCGGCTTGGCCGCGCGTGCTGTGAAAAAGCATCATCTACACTTCTATGGTTTTGGTTGCGGCTTCGAGCCAAGATATGTTCTCGACTCTGGAGCGTAATGCCGCCCTTACACGCTCATGATAGTCATTGATCCACTTTATTTCTGCCGGGATCAGCAGGTTGGTGTCGATCAGCCGCCGGTCAAGCGGCACAAGCGTGATCGTTTCGAAACCAAGCATTTTGGCATCATAGCCTGTGCACTCGACGACCGCCATCAGGTTTTCGATGCGGATGCCGTAGGCTCCTTCTTTATAATAGCCCGGCTCGTTTGACAAAACCATGCCGGGTTGGAGGATCGTGCGGTTGCGCCTTGAAATCCCTTGCGGGCCTTCGTGAACATTGAGATAGGAGCCTACGCCGTGGCCGGTGCTGTGGCTGTAGTCGAGCCCTGCGCTCCAGAGGTATTGGCGGGCGAGAACCTCGAGATCGGCCCCTGTTGTTCCTTGGGGGAAGCGGATGGAGGCTAGCGCGATGTGGCCTTTTAACACCCGGGTGAAATTGGCGCGCATTTCCGCCGTCGGATCGCCTAGAGATACGGTGCGCGTTATATCCGTTGTGCCGTCGAGATACTGGCCCCCGCTATCGACAAGATAGAGCTGGCCACGCGACAGGACGGCATTGGATTCTTCGGTTGCCTCGTAATGCGCCATAGCAGCGTGCTCGCCGACGCATGAGATGGTGGCGAAGCTCAGGTCGCGGAAGAGCGGATCGGCTTGGCGCAGCGTGAGCAGTTTGCGTTCGGCGTCGAGTTCGGTGACTTGGTCTTGTTCCCAGTGGGCGTCGAGCCATGAGAGAAAATTGGTAACGGCGGCGCTGTCTCTTTCGTTTGATGCACGCATCCCCGAAAGTTCGGTTTTGTTCTTGATCGCGCGAGGAAGGGCACAAGGATCGTCGCCGCGCTCGACCTTGGCTTGGGCGTCGCGAAGCGTGTCCATGATCCAGCTTGGGGTTCGGGCAAAGTCGATCTGGATTGTGTTTCCGGTCTTTGCGAGACGCGTGAGCGCTGTTGCAAAACCTTCGGGCGGGAGAACTGCGACTTGCGGACCGAGGTGAGCGGACAAGGAATTGGGGACTTTTCGGGCAGCGATGAACCATTCCACGGTGGCATCGTCGCGGATGATGGCGCGGCTTAACGGAAGAGGCGTGTGCAGAACATCCGCCCCGCGAATATTGAGAAGCCAGGCAATGGAGGCGGGATCGGTCAAGATCGCTGCGGCGATGTTTTTGGCCCGAAGCGCAGCGGCGATTTCTTCACGCTTGTCCGAGGACTCTTTGCCGGAGTAGGCGAGGTCGTGCGGTGCTACCGGTGCGGCAGGCGGGGCTGGTCTTTCTTTCCAGATAAGATCGACCAAGTTCTTTTGGATGGGGACCAACTGGGCTCCTGGCTTGGCCAAGGCTTTTCGAAACTGATCGGCATTGTCTACAGAGTGCAGCCAAGGATCGTAGCCGATTTTAGAGCCTTTGGCGGCGTTTTCGCTCAGCCATGCGGCGGGGGTCTTATCGACGACGTTGAAACAGGCGAAGAGGTCTTGGGGCACCTGCTTTAACGCCTGAATGGTGTATCTTCCGTCCGTAAAGAAGGCGGCCCTGTCAGTTAAGACCACGATGGCGCCTGCAGAGCCGGTAAAGCCGGACAGAAATTCGATACGCTCGG
>CAZLIG010000043.1:4767-13182 GCA_964559415.1 uncultured Rhodospirillaceae bacterium | reverse complement strand
GCAAGTGTCATTAAAGATGTTGAGGCCCTTGTTCTCCATCGCGCCCATGTTGAAGAAGGGGGTGGCGACCATCATGAAGCGGTCGAGGTCGTATTCGAGGCCGAAGCGCTGTTCGTCCCATTTCATCGCTTTCTTTATGGCGGCGAGGGCGAAGTCGGTTTCGGAGGTGCGGCCGGGTTCGACGTAGATTTCGATCAGGACGTTGCGGCCCGACTTCGTTTTGAAGTGGGAGGTGCGCTTATCGAGTTTGCCTGCGACCATTGCGAACAAGTAGGAGGGTTTGGGGAAGGGGTCTTCCCATGTCGCGAAGGCGCGGCCATTGTTTTCGCAGCCGCTTTTGATGAGGTTGCCGTTGGCGAGAAGGGTTGGGTACTTTTTTTGGTCCGCATGGAGCGTGACGCGGAAGTTCGCCATGACATCGGGGCGGTCGGGGTAATAGATGATGCGGCGGAAGCCTTCGGCTTCGCACTGCGTGGAGAGCATGGGGCCTGAGGCGTAGAAGCCGGAGAGGGACGTATTCTTGTAAGGGTTTTGGGTGCTGACGATTTCGACCGTGGCTTTGTCGGGCATATTGGGGATCGTCAGGCTTTGGGGGGTTAGTTTGTACTCCGACTTTTTAAGGGGGCGGTTGTTGACGGAAACGCTGAGGAGCTTTTGCTCTTCGCCGTTCAGGAACAGAGGGGCCTTTTTGTTCTTTGA
Organism: uncultured Rhodospirillaceae bacterium; assembly: GCA_964559415.1. Classification (GTDB taxonomy): domain Bacteria; phylum Pseudomonadota; class Alphaproteobacteria; order UBA9219; family UBA9219; genus CAIXLI01. The sequence continues at coordinate 12,483 of CAZLIG010000043.1, read as the reverse complement.
CTTGGGGTTCCGCTTGACCTTCAGGCGCGAAGAGACCTTTGCGTGATGGGGTTGGATGTCTACGTCCAGATCGACTTTATCGATGAGGAAGGAGGGGACTTCGTAGTTCGCTAAAAGGATTTCTTTGTTTTTCATCTTCCGTTCTGTTCTCATTCCGGTGACATTGCGGTGTGACGATAATGGGTTATTTCAGCGTTGAGAAGCAAAAATAAGGATTTTCCTTTGCTTGAGCGGTTGCGTCGGATCGCGAAGACCCAGTTAGTTTTAGCGCGGGGAATAGTTATGCGGATTTTAACGCCCTTCAAAGGCGCTAACGAACGGAGAGGGCTTGTACCTTTGGAAAACGTTCGTAAAGCCATGAGCGAACGGGGTTAGGCAGCTTTTCGGGTAAATGAGTTTTGCCTTCGTTTCGCGCTGCTTTAAGACCTAACGTTAGGGCGGCTTCGATCGCGGGAGCCCATGAGTTGCTTACCGGAATGGCGATGTTATCGTTTTGGATAATTCGCTGGAGGTTTTCAAGGTGGTCGGGGATTAAGCTGCAACGGCGGCTGAGAGAGACGAGGCCAATAGCTCCGTAACCCGCTTTGTAGGCGGCTTCGACTCCGAACGCGCTGTCTTCAAAAGCGACAAGCTGGTTTGGCGGGAGGCCTATCAGTTTCGCCATTAGAATATATCCGCCCGGATCGGGCTTGTGGGGAATGTGCGGAATTTCTTTGCCCTCCCATATCAGGCCAGCGCCACCTGATATGACGCGTGTGCGCATGTCGTCGGAAAGATCGGTGGTCAAAAGGGTTTCCAGCCCTGCGCATTTTATAGCTGCTTCGGCGCGTTCCGGTTTGCTGGAGGTTAGCACGATTGCGTTGATGCGAAACTCTTGGATGAACTTTAAGACTTCCTCGGCTCCCGGTATCGGAAGAGTCTTTATGGACAACTCTTTAAGGTCGCGTTTTCCGTTTTCGTCTTTGAAGCCGTCGGGAAGCGTGATGCAGAACTCTTTTTGCAGCTTTTCTACTTGCTTGGGAAAATTAAGGCCACTGTAGTTCCGGGAAACGTAATTCGCGGGTATCTCTTTCTTGCCGACTGCTTTTAGGTACGTATTGAAATGATTGGCTGTTACTTCGGCTGCCGTTTGTTCGGTGCAGACCAGAACGTCGTCGTTATCCAGAACGATGCCGAGGTCTGGGCTGATGGCCGAAATGAAGGACGAAATATACTTAGGTGTATTAGTCATACAATATTCCTTTTTTTAATATTCCCGGATGCTACTGCCGCGAGTATCCCGGCGCAAGGGTTCTGAAATACTTGCTCATTAGAACATATCCAACTGCATACGGGCTTCGTCGGTCATGCGGGAGCGGTCCCAGGGCGGGTCCCAGACGAGGGCGACGGTGACTTCGCCTGCGTCGCGGAGGTCTTGGACGGCTTGTTGGGCGAAGATCGGCATTTGCTCGGCTATGGGGCAGGCGGGGGAGGTTAGCGTCATTTGGATTTTGACGTCATGTTTGCCGTCTTTTTTCGGGGCTATGGCGATGTCGTAGATCAGGCCTAGGTCGTAGATGTTGACCGGGATTTCGGGGTCGTAGACGGTTTTGAGCGCTTCGACGACGCGGTCGGCGAAGGGGGCTTCGGCGGGGATGGGAGTGGAGGCGGTCATGGAGTTTTGGATTACTAAAGAGGGTGCAAGGGGAAGCGGAAATTTCGAGTGAGCGGGGAGACCACCTCACCCTGCCCAATCGCTTTGCGATTGGGTCCCCTCCCTCTCATCCGCTTCGCGGCGGAGGAGAGGGTAAGAATTTTATGCCGCGCGGATGCACGGCGCGGGATATCGGGTTTCGCCGGGAGGACGAGGGAGGGGGTTTGATTGGTTGTTCTCATTTGGTCCGGATTTATTCGGTTGAGGCTTTCTTTTTGTTTTTTAGGGCGGATTGGAAGGTGTGCCAGGCTAGGGTGGCGCATTTGACGCGGATGGGGTAGTCGCGGACGCCCGCAAGGGCTTTGATGCGGTCGATGGCGTCTTCGTTCAGGCCGGTTTCGGGGGCGGCTTGGCCGGTGCAGGAGCTGTGCATATAGGTGAAGAGTTTGGCGGCTTCGTCAAGAGTCTTGCCTTTGAGCATTTCGGTCATCATCGAGGCGGAGGCTACGGAGATGGCGCAGCCGGAACCTTGGAAGCCGATGTCTTGGATGACGTTGTTGCTGTCGATGGTCAGGTAAAGGTTCAGCTTGTCGCCGCAGAGAGGGTTGTGGCCCAAGGCCTCGCGGTTGGCACCGTCGATCACGCGGAAATTGCGCGGGTGCTTGCCGTGGTCGAGGATCAGGTCTTGGTATAAATCGCGAAGGTCGTCGCTCATCCGAAAATCTCCTGAACTTTTTGGACTGCCGTTAGCAAGGCGTCGATGTCCTCTTTCGTCGTGTACAGGCCGAAGGAGGCGCGGGCTGTGGCTGTCAGGCCTAAATGCTCCATGAGCGGTTGCGCGCAGTGGTGGCCTGCACGGATCGCGACGCCGTGGCGGTCGAGGATCGTGCCGATATCATGTGGGTGCGCGTGGTCCATAATGAAAGAGACAACGCCGCATTTTTTCTTAGCGGTGCCGATAATACGGAGGCCTTTTATTTCTGAAAGTTTTTCGGTGGCGTACTTGAGGAGCGTGTCTTCGTGGGCGGCTATGTTCGCCATGCCTAGGGAATTGACGTAGTTTATTGCGGCTCCCATGCCGATGACTTCCGTGATGGGCGGGGTTCCGGCTTCGAAGCGGTGGGGCGGGTCTTTGTAGGTTGTTTCGGCAAAGGTGACCGAGAGGATCATGTCGCCACCGCCTTGGTAGGGGGGCATTTGGTCCAGAATGTTCTTTTTGCCGTAGAGGACGCCGATGCCGGTGGGGCCGTAGAGTTTGTGGCCGGAGAAAAAGAAGAAGTCGGCATCGAGGTCTTGGACATCGACGGGGAGGTGGCTGATGGATTGTGCGCCGTCGATGAGCGCTAGGGCACCTGCTTCATGCGCCAAGGCGACGATTTCCTTGGCGGGGAGGATGGTGCCGAGGACGTTTGAGATTCCGGCGAAGGCGACGAGCTTGGTTTTTGCTGTGAGCGCGGCCTTTATGTCTTCGAGGCGGACTTCGCCTTCGGGGGTGACGGGGACGATGCGCAGGACGATGCCGATCTGCTCGCGCAGCATTTGCCATGGGACGATGTTGGCGTGGTGTTCGAGCGCGGTGAGGACGATTTCGTCACCGGACTTCAGGAATTTGCGGCCCCACGTTTGCGCGACGAGGTTGGCGGCCTCGGTTGCGCCGTGGGTGAAGACGATTTCTTCTTCGTGGGCGGCGTTGATAAATTTTTGGACCAGCGGACGGACGGCTTCGTACTGGTTGGTGGCGCGCTGGCTTAGCTCGTGGACGCCCCGGTGGATATTGGCGTAGTCATGCTCCATGAAGCGCGACAGGGCGTCGATGACGGCGCGGGGTTTTTGGGCGCTTGCGCCTGTGTCGAGATACGCGAGCGGGTGGCCGTGTATCATCTGTTGCAGGCAGGGGAAGTCTTTGCGGATTTCGTGAAAGTTATAGGTCATGCCATGCCTCCAGTTCGCGGTGGAAGATTTCACGCCATTCTTCAACAGGAATTTCGTTCAGCATTTCGGAGACGAAGCCTTCGATGAGAAGCGCGCGGGCTTCCTTCTCGTTTAGGCCTCGCGAGCGCAGGTAGAACATCGCTGTATCGTCGAGGTCGCCTATTGTGCTGCCGTGGCTGCATTTGACGTCGTCGGCGTTGATTTCAAGTTCTGGTTTGGCGTCCATTTCGGCTTTGTCGGAAAGGAGCAGGGCGCGGCTTAGCTGGTAGCCGTCGGTTTTTTGCGCGCCTTGGGGGACCACGATTTTTCCCTGAAATACGCCGTGGGCGGCATCGTCGAGTACCGTGCGGTAGACTTGGCGGCTTGTGCAGCGGGGGGCTTTGTGGGTGATACGGGTTGTTGTATCGGCGTGTTCCCGGTCGTGCAGCAGCATGATACCGTTGAGGGAGGCTTGGGCTTCCTCTCCTTCGAGCATTACGTCGAGTTCGTGACGGACGGGGGTGCTGCCGTGTATCAAAGAGAAATTGCTGTAATAACAACCGGTTTCGGCGCGAACTTGATGTAATGCGAGATGCGGGCCGCCCGAGACGATTTTGCCGTGGATGAGTTTCGCGCGCTCGTGGAGAGTGATGGTGGAGACGAGCGTGGTGGGGACGGGGGAGGGGCGGTAGTTTTCGAGAAGGGTCAGGCGGCCGTTTTTGCCGATGTCGACGGAGAGCTTGAGCGGGATTTCGCTTGGCGCGTTTTCGTCGGCTTCGAAGACAAGTTCGATGGGGAGCGTGGCTAGGCACGTTTGTTCGCCGATGGTTAGGGCGTAGCCTGATGTAAGGTCGCCCATCAGGATGCATGAGGGGGTGGAGCCGAAGCGCGATTGTTTGGGCTGGAAGATGCCGTTTAGGAAGACGAGGCGTGTTTCGGAGGCGGTGGATGCCGGAGTCTCATGCCGCGCGGACGCGCGGCGCTGGATCCCGGCCTTCGCCGGGATGACGGCTGTGGGAGGTGTGCGCGACGATTCACGATCTGCCGGGGTGACGGAAGAGAGTAAGGACTCTAGGTCAGTGTAGCGCCAGTTTTCTTTTTCGCTTTTGCTTCGGGCTATGAAAGAGGCCAAGGTCATGCCAAGAATCTCCGTTTGCGCAGGATGGCACAGAGGTCGTCTAGCGAATGCACGAGGTGGTCGGGCTTTGCGGCGTGGAGGCGTTCCTCGGAGGTGAGGCCGCCTGTGATTGAGATGCTGCGGAGGCCTATCTCGCGCCCGATTTCAATTTCTTCGACCGTGTCGCCGACAATGATCGAGTCCGAAAGCGCGACGTTGTTTTGCTTGGCGTAGAGCTGGAGGCGCTCCTTCTTCGTCGTTCCCCGGAACTGGATTTTCCGGTCGGCATAGGCCAGCACTTCATCGAAGTAATGGTGGATTTCGCGCAGCTTCAGGACGCGGACGATTTGGTCGGCGATGTGGTTGCTGACGATGACGTTGGCGATGTTGTTCGCCTTGAGATTGCAGAGAAGGTCTGCCGCGCCTTTGCGCAAGGGGACGCGATCGGCACGAGGCTCGTAGCTATCGTGGAAAAGGTCGCGCTCTTCCAAGAGGGCTTGGGGGATGTCTTTCTCCTGCACGCCTGCGCTGCGGTATAGGTCGTGAAGGGATGTGGAGTCGATTTCCCGGAAACGCTGCATGGTGATGGGGGCGGGCGCCCATTTTGCGAGCGAAAGATTTACGCAGTCGAGGATGACTTGGGCGTCGTCGAGGAGGGTGCAGTTCCAGTCCCAGAAGATGTGTTTTTTAGGCGATGAAGCCGTTTGAGTCTTGTCCGCCTCAGACGCGGCGCGATGGATTCCCGTTTTCGCGGGAATGACGGTTGGGGTTGAATGGCTTTTTTTTGTGCTCATGCTGCTTCACCTGAAAATTCGATATAGCCTTTTTGTTCCAATTCTTTTGCCAACTCGGGGCCGCCGCTTTTGCGGATTTTGCCGTGGGCGAGGACGTGCACGGCGTCGGGGGCGATGTAGTCGAGGAGGCGCTGGTAGTGCGTGATGATGAGCATCGTTCGGTCGGGGGAGCGCATGGCGTTTACGCCCTCGGCGATGATTTTCAGGGCGTCGATGTCGAGGCCGCTGTCGGTTTCATCGAGGATGCAGAGGGATGGCTCAAGCACTGCCATTTGAAGGACTTCGTTGCGCTTCTTTTCGCCGCCCGAAAAGCCGACGTTAACGGCGCGTTTCAGCATATCTTCGGAGAGGCCGATGGCTTTGGCTTTTGCGCGCAAGAGTTTGAGCATTTGGAGCGCGTCGAGTTCGGGTTCGCCGCGCGATTTGCGGATGGCGTTGAGCGAGGTTTTAAGGAACGTCATGTTGGTGACGCCGGGGATTTCTACGGGGTATTGCATGGCGAGAAAAACGCCTGCGGCGGCGCGGTCTTCGGGGGAAAGGGTAAGCAGTTCCTTGCCGTTCCATTTCGCGCTGCCTTCGGTGACGGTGTAGCCATCGCGGCCTGAGAGGACGTAGGAGAGCGTGCTCTTGCCGCTGCCGTTGGGGCCCATGATGGCGTGGACTTGGCCTTTTGGGACCGTTAGGTCGATGCCTTTCAGGATTTCCTTGCCGTTGATGGAGGCGTGGAGGTTTTGGATTTCAAGCATTTTTAAGCTCCAGATTTAGCGCCGAGGCCAGGCCTTCGGCAAAGGCTCGCGGTTGCATATCTTTTGGGAAGTCGAGCGCGAGGCTTTCCGTTCCTTCTTTGCCGCATAGCGTGACTTTGTATGTGGGGCCGGGGTTCGTGTTGAACGTTTTCAGTTCGACGTGCGAGAAGTCGGACGGGCTGAGGTAGGTTTGAGTTCCGTAGGCGAAGCCCAGAATCGGCATTGGCGTGACCGTAATCGTAGCTCTGCTGATCTCGACATAGGCCGGTTTGACGGTTCGGAAAAAGACTATGGCGGCTATGAGGTCGGAGGCGGCGATGGCTCCGACGAAAATGTATTTCAGGTCGCCGGTGCTGAGGGGGGCATCCGGGTTCTTCATCGGGAGGAGATAGAGGAAGACGAACGCAACCAAGAAGATTACGGACAAGAAAGTGGGCGCAACAAATTGCATCGCTTTGCCGCGTGTGGCTTGGAAGGGCAGGGGGAGCGGTAATGTTTGGTTGTTCCGGGTCATTTATTCGGCCTTCCTTTTATGCGAACACATGATCCCGGCCTTCGCGGGAATCGGGTGGAGAGGCGTTGGAGAGTGCGGGATGGTGGAGAGGCCACCTCACCCTCCCCAATCGCGTTGCGATTGGGTCCCCTCCCTCTCCCCCGCAAGCGGCGGAGAGGGTGAGTCTGGATTCCGGCTTTCGCCGAAATGACGATATTGGGGTTGCATTTTTTTGTGGTCATCCGACGGTTCCTTCCAAGCTGATGCCGACAAGTTTTTGGGCTTCTACGGCGAATTCCATGGGTAATTCCTGCAACACTTCCTTGCAGAAGCCGTTGACGATGAGGGACATGGCTTCTTCGGTGGTCAGGCCGCGCTGGCGGCAGTAGAAGAGTTGGTCGTCGCTTACTTTCGAGGTCGTGGCTTCGTGCTCGACGCGGGATTTGGGTTGACGGGACTCTATGTAAGGAACCGTGTGCGCGCCGCATTGGTCGCCGATGAGGAGGCTGTCGCAGACGGTTTTGTTTTGTGCTCCCTTTGCCGTGCGAAGGATTTTCACGAGGCCGCGATAGGTGTTTTGGGAGCGGCCTGCGCTGATGCCTTTTGAGATGATCGTCGATCTCGTGTTTTTGCCGATGTGGATCATCTTGGTGCCGGTGTCGGCTTGCTGGCGGTTGTTTGTGATGGCGACGGAGTAGAATTCGCCTATCGAGGCATCGCCTTGGAGGATGCAACTTGGGTATTTCCATGTGATGGCGGAGCCGGTTTCGACTTGCGTCCATGAGATTTTCGATCTCGCGCCTTTGCAGATGCCGCGTTTGGTCACGAAGTTGTAGATGCCGCCTTTGCCTTCTTTGTCGCCGGGGTACCAGTTCTGCACGGTCGAATATTTGATCGAGGCGTCGTCGAGGGCGATTAGCTCGACTACGGCGGCGTGGAGTTGGTGTTCATCGCGTTTGGGGGCGGTGCAGCCTTCGAGGTAACTGACGTAGGAGCCTTCGGCCGCAACGATGAGCGTGCGC
>CAZLIG010000043.1:1322-4739 GCA_964559415.1 uncultured Rhodospirillaceae bacterium | reverse complement strand
AAGTAGGACGAAAGCTCCATCGGGCAATGGACGCCCTTCGGGATGAAGACGAAGGAGCCATCGGTAAAGACGGCGGAGTTTAGGGCCGCGAAGAAGTTGTCGGAGACGGGGACGACGGAGCCGAGATACTTCTTTACCAGTTCGGGGTGATTTAGGACGGCTTCGGAAATGGGGCAGAAGATGATGCCTTGGGATTCGAGTTCCTTTTTATACGTGGTGGCGACGGAGACGCTGTCGAAGACGGCGTCGACGGCGACGCGGCGTTCGACGCCAGCCAAAATTTCCTGTTCCTGAAGAGGGATGCCCAATTTTTTATAGGTGTCGAGCAACTGGGGATCGACTTCGTCGAGCGACTTGGGTTTCGACTTTTGTTTGGGGGCGGCGTAGTAGGAGGTCGCTTGGTAGTCGATTTTGGGGTAGCTAATTTTGGCCCAGTCGGGTTCGGGCATTGTCAGCCATTTGCGGTAGGCTTTGAGACGCCATTCGAGAAGCCATGCGGGTTCGTTCTTTTTGGCCGAGATGAAGCGGATGGTGTCTTCGTTCAGGCCGGGCGGGGCTGTGTCCTGCTCGATGTCAGTGACAAAGCCGTATTTATATTTCTGCCCGGCCAAGTCTCTGGCCAGGGTTTTTGTATTTGAGGACATTTACGATTTCCTCTTGGCGATGCCGTCCAAGGAGGGCGTCGCGAACATTTCTGCTAATGATACTTTTGCCAGCGCATCGCGGACCGCGATGTTGATCGTGTTCCAGCCGTTGCACATGGGGCATAGCCGATGAATCTGGCATTTGTTGCGGAGGCTGCCTTCGGAGCAGTCCGTGATCGCTATGGGGCCGTCCATCGCTTCGATGATTTCGGCGACTGTAATTTCGGAGGGGTGACGGGCGAGTTTGTATCCGCCTGTTGCGCCGCGCTGGGCAAGGACGAGGCGGGCTTTTGCCAGCAGTTTTAGGACCTTCGCGGCTGTGGGCATCGGGAGGCCGGATTTTGCGGCGAGGTCGGAGGCGGCCCATTGCGCTTTTTCGCCCTCGAGTCCCATGTGGGAGAGGAGGGTGACGGCGTAGTCGGTTAGTTTGCCTAGGCGGAGCATGGGGGTGTTCTCCGCTTTGTTGGGTGCCGGAGGGAGGCGTATGCCGCGCGGACGCGCGGCGCTGGATCCCGGCTTTCGCCGGGATGACGAATGGTTATTTCGGGTTTAGTCCGGCAACGCATCGATAATCCTCAAGCTTTGATATGAGCTTGGGGTTTTTTTAACAATTCGGACCGGGTGAGTCCAGATTAAATTTATCGTGCTATTTCTTTAGGTTGGCGATGTCTTCGGTGGTCATGGGGTCTAGGCCTAGGTCGAGGTCCAGGTTGAGTTCGACGAGGAGGCAGGCGTGGGCGTCCATGACGACGAAGAGCTTTTGCCCGTCCCTTGGCAGCATGACGTTGTTTTCGATACAGAAGAGAATGAGTACTTGCAGCACTTCTGTGTCGCGGAAGACGAGTTCCTTGTTGCCTGAGGGGGTGTTTATGGTGGCAGAAATTGAGCAGCCTTCTTCGGTCGTCAGACGTGGGGTGCAGTTGAGTAGCAGCCCTTCGGGGAGAAATCCGGGAGTTTTTCTGGAGTAGGCTTCGAAAGCGCAGAGAAGTTCTTCTTTCGAGAAGGAGACGCGGCGGAGGTCTTGCATTGGTTGGCCTCTGTTGGTTGGCGGGGCGCGGATACAATTCCGAGCGAAGCCTAGCGTTAAATTGATACTGTTTCGTTAATGGGGCTTGGTGTAGAAATAGGCTCCAAACGGTAATAAGAATAGTATTCGCAGATTTTTGGAAGGATTCTCATGTCTTCAGCCTTTCGCACCGAAACCGACTCCTTTGGACCCATCGACGTTCCTGCCGAGCACTACTGGGGCGCGCAGACGGAGCGGAGTTTGCATAACTTCAAGATCGGGGCGGAGAAGATGCCGCTTCCGCTTGTTCGTGCGTTCGGGCTTTTGAAGAAGGCGGCGGCGGAGGTGAATGTCTCTCTTGGGGTTCTTGATCCGAAGATTGGCGGGGCTGTTGCGCGGGCTGCGGACGAGGTGGCTCAAGGGAAATGGAATAATGAATTTCCGCTGGTCGTTTGGCAGACGGGGTCGGGTACTCAGACTAACATGAACGTGAACGAGGTTATTTCGAACCGCGCGATTGAACTGATGGGCGGAGAGACGGGCAGCAAGAAGCCGGTGCATCCGAACGATCATGTGAACCGGAGCCAGAGTTCGAACGACAGTTTTCCGACGGCCATGCATATCGCGGCGGTGAATGAGATTTGCGATTTTCTTGTTCCGGCTTTGGAGCATTTGCGGGGGGCTTTGTCAGCGAAGGCGGAGGCGTTCAAGGATATCGTCAAGATCGGGAGGACGCATTTGCAGGATGCCGTGCCTTTGACGTTGGGGCAGGAATTCTCGGGGTATGCGGAGCAGGTGCGGTTGGGGATCGAGCGGGTTCGGGCTTGCTTGCCCCGTTTGTATCCTTTGGCGTTGGGCGGGACTGCGGTCGGGACGGGGCTTAATGCCCCGAAGGGGTTTGCGGAGGGCTTTGCAAAGCGGGTGGCAGAGCTATCGGGGAAGCCATTTGAGACGGCTTCGAACAAGTTTGAGGCTCTGGCTTCGCATGATGCGATGGTTGAGGCTTCGGGGGCGCTTAATACCATTGCCGTTAGCTTTATGAAGATTGCGAATGATATCCGCTTGCTTGGGTCGGGGCCGCGCTGCGGGATCGGCGAGCTTTTGCTGCCGGAGAATGAGCCGGGGTCTTCGATCATGCCGGGGAAGGTCAATCCTACGCAGGCGGAGGCTATGACGATGGTGGCCGCTCAGGTTATGGGGAACCATGTGGCGGTGACTGTTGCCGGGTCGAACGGGCATTTTGAGCTTAATGTTTTTAAGCCGGTCATTATTTATAACGTGTTGCAGTCCATTCGGCTTTTGGGGGATGCGGCGCGGAGTTTTGCCGACAATTGCGTGGTTGGCATTAGGCCTAATATTGCGAGGATCGAGAAGCTGGTGGGAGAGTCTTTGATGCTTGTGACGGCTCTCAATCCTCATGTCGGATATGACAACGCGGCGAAGATTGCGAAGAAGGCGCTTAAGGAAGGTTTAACTCTTAAAGAGTCTGCGGTGGCTTTGGGGCTGCTTTCGGCAGAGGAGTTTGATCGGTTGGTTAGGCCGGAGGAGATGGTGGGGAGGGGTTAAGGTGCTTTCTGCTCAGTTTTTTAAGCGGATGCGCGGCGATGGAGCCGCTTTTGCGGGAATGACGGGGCGGGTTGGTTTCTAAAATATAAATAATTGGGGTGCGGGAGTACCACCTCACCCTCCCATCGCTTTGCGATGGGGCCCGCCCTCTCCCCCGCAAGGGCGGCGGAGAGGTTTTTTGGGAGGGGAAGTGTTAATATT
>CAZLIG010000043.1:0-1312 GCA_964559415.1 uncultured Rhodospirillaceae bacterium | reverse complement strand
TGAACCAGCCAAAGCTAAAAATATTCCTAAAAGAAGTGTTAATATTTTTTTATTGTAAGTTACGGAAGTTTCATTGTTTTCGCCTAACGGTTTTTTAATCCGGGAAGGCTAGAGTGGATGTGCCCCAACCCGGATTATGCAACCTTGAGTCACAGAAAGAAAACAAACGAGTGCCCAGTAGGCTACACACGGCTGTGTGTATTTGGCTGTTTGTTTTTTGCGCTCATTCCGGGACTTCCTGCGGTTCCGGCTTTTGCCACGGCACCTTCGGCTACTCAGCTTCCGACAAACGGTACGGTGACAGCGGGGCAGGCGAGCATTTCGAGCGCGAATGTTGTGATGAATGTGAACCAGAGTTCGCAGAAGGCAGTTATCAACTGGGGGGCGTTCGATGTCGGCTCTCAGGCGCAGGTCAATTTCAATCAGCCAAATTCCAGTTCGCAGACGCTTAACCGCGTGGTTGGCGGGACGTCAGCTTCGCAGATTTTCGGGACCATCAAGGCGAACGGGCAGGTGCTTCTGATCAACCCGAATGGGGTGGTGATCGGGGAGGGGGCCAACATTTCGGCTCAGGGCGTTGTGGCTTCGACGCTCGATATAGCGGACAGGGATTTTGAGGCAGGGGCTTACAAATTTGAGCGCAAGGGCGCTACCGGGAATGTCATTAACGAAGGGATGGTGACGACGCCAGCGGAAGGGTATGTGGCGCTGCTTGGGGTCAACGTAACGAACAAAGGGATTATTGATACGGGGAGGGCGGTACTCGTTTCGGGGGACAAGGTTGAGATTCCGGTTACAGAGAGCGGGTTGATCAGCATAGAGGCGACGCTTGAGGATGCTTTGGTGTCGAATGAAGGGGCTGGGGTTATCAAGGCTCGTGACGTTCAGATGCTTTCGGGCGGGGCGGTTGTTGCCAAGGGGACGAGCATTATCGATGCGTCCAATGCGCAAGGGAAGGGCGGCTCGGTCAAGCTTGTCGGCAAGACGGTCAAGGTTTTGGACAAGGCTCAGGTCAAGGCGAACGGAAAGACCGGGGGTGGGAGCGTTGCGATTGGCGACAGGAGCAAGACCCGCACAGTTGAGGTTGGCGCGGACGCTCGGGTTGAGGCAAATGCGGTTGGGAGCGGCGATGGGGGGAGCGTTGTTCTTTGGTCGAGCGGCTCTACGCTCTTTGCGGGATCGATTTTTGCGCAGGGCGGGGCTGAAGGGGGGAACGGCGGGTTTGTCGAGACCTCTTCGACCGGAAGCGTGAAGATTGCGGATACGGCGAAGGTCAATACGCTTGCGTTTTTGGGGAAGACGGGGACTTGGC
>CAZLIG010000042.1:0-13394 GCA_964559415.1 uncultured Rhodospirillaceae bacterium | reverse complement strand
GCCTAGGTAGCTCAGTTGGTAGAGCAGGGGACTGAAAATCCCCGTGTCGGCGGTTCAATTCCGTCCCTAGGCACCATTCTTTCTCTCATCCTCAAAACTATCTCGCGCTGGCGGGGCTTGAGTTTGTCTCGCCCGTTTTTGTCGGTTCGCCCGCGCGTGGGGCGATGCCGGAAAAGCCATCATTGTAAAAGATTAGCTGCGTCTAATTCCTCAAGAGTTACAATCGTATGCAGATTGTTCCTTTGGTCGCGCTTTAACGTTTTTTAAGAGATGGGTGTGGCACTCCTGCACGGGTTGGGAGCGTTTTTAAGCGGTTGTACACTATGAGCATTGAAAGCCGTAAGCCAGACGAGGAAGGTGCTGCGCAAAGGGTTAACCTTCGAAAAACTACGATTCTTATCGTCGACTCCAACGAGTTCGCTCGGCGGTTTATCAGGTCGATTTGCAGGAATTTGCACTTTGGCACCATTTTAACGGCGGCCAATACGACCGAGGCGTTCGACTATCTGAACAAGACTTCCGTTCAGTTGATTGTTTGCGATTGGACACTTCAGCCGAGGTCGTCCGCCGATTTCGTGAAGCAGCTCCGCGCGTCTCAGCCGCATCCCAACAGTACCATTCCGATCATTGTGCTCACGTCTTCGGTCAGCCCGGAGGCCATTGTTGCCGCGAGAGACTCAGGGGTGGATGATTTTTTGACGCGGCCTATCGTGATGAAAAGACTGCTGAACTCTTTTGTGTCGCTCCTTTGTTTTCCACGCCCTTATATTCAAGCTCCCAATTATATAGGCCCGTGCCGTCGCCGAAAAAAGGTTTCCTTCGACGGGCCGGAGCGGCGTGCGCTCACGTTGGCTCGGAAGCTTCCTGCGGTTGCGGCCGTTCTTCAGCAAGGAGGCGGCGGGAAGGACGATGTCGATCTATCCAGCGAGTCGCTCGAGAGTCTGGAGAAAGCCGGGGAGGAGGCGGTTGCTCAAGAGGCCGAGAATGCGAGCAAGGCGCGGCTCGACGATGTGAACGAGATTTTTGAGCTTGTGCGGACCCTTAAAAACCCAGAGTCGGATGCAAAGGATGTTGTGCAAAGGCTTCAAACTAAGGCGTTGGACGTTGCAGGGATGGGAAAGACGTTCGGTTTTCCGCTTTTGACCAAAGCGGGTGATCTTCTGGGTACATTTACCGGGAGTTCAGGCGATCCGGAGAGCTTTAGAGTTCTTGCCAAGCTTCAGGTCGTTGAAGCCCATGCGATCGTCATGAAGATGATCATCGACTCCAATGTCAGGGACGAAAACGATCCTCTCGCGGGTGAGCTTTTTGGCGACCTCGTGACGATGGTTTCCAAATTCAAGGAATAAGAACTCCGTGAAATCCGAGGGAAGCGATTCGGGTAGTTGGTATTGCTGGCCGCCCATTTTTTAGGGAGTGTTATTCGGGCGAATCAATAGGGGAGAAATTTTATGCGGGAGACTCTGGATGCGACGAGGGAGCACTATGTCTCGCGCAAAGTCGATCTGCGGAATGCTTCGGTTCTTGTCGTGGATGCCGACGAAGAGGTTCGCGGATTCACGAGTTCCATTTGCCGAACGCTGCGGTTCGGGACGATTTTAGGTGCGGCCAATGTTAATCATGCTTTCGAGCTGCTGATTTCCGAGAAGGTCGATCTTCTGTTGTGCGGCTGGGGGGCGGCCCCTTTGGCTTGTGCCGACTTTGTTAAGAAGCTTCGGGCTTCGAAGGTGATCCCTAACAACGCCGTGCCTGTGATCGTTCTGACGTCCCATAGCGGGCAGGAGGCTGTGAAAGAAGCCCGCGATGCGGGCGTGGACGATTTTATTTCCCGGCCTATGGCAATGACCCGGCTGCTCAATTCCTTCCTATCGGTGCTTTGCATGCCTCGGACGTATGTGCGGTGCGAGTCCTATACAGGGCCTTGCAGGAGGCGGCGACGGATGCCTTTCTCGTCCGAACGGCGCTCGGCGTGGAGGGGGGAAAGACTCCTTCCATCTTCGGCTGTTCTCCATAAGGCGAATGAAAACCAACCGGGCTTTTAGAGTTCCGGAAAGATGGTTCAGAACTCAAATCTTCTTGGGAGCGCAAAGCCTGGGGCCGGGGGGACGGTTGCCTCGAACAATGAGGCTGATGATATTTCGCCGTGGGTTTTGCGGAACAGTTTGGCGTGGCCCAAGGACGGGGCGTCTGCTGTTGCGCTGTCGCGCACTACCGTGACCAGCCTTCCGCCTTCATTGAGTTGGGTGAACAGGTATTCGGGGATGTACTCGACGCTGCCGTTGATGAAGATTGCGTCGTAGGGGGCGTTGCCGATGCAGCCTTCCACGGGGGCTCCTGCATAAACTTTCGCTTTGCCGGGGGCGTGGGCTGCGATGTTTTTTTCGGCTTCCTTGTGGAGAAGGACGTCGGGTTCGACGCTTGAGACAGAGGCGGCGAGGGTTGCTAGAATAAGCGTGGAGTAACCTGTGGCCGGCGCGAGTTCGAGGACGTTATCGGTAGGTTGTATCTCGGCGGCCTGCAAAAGGCGCGCGAGGACCAGCGGCTGCATTAGATAACGGTTCGAGACGAGCTTAATGTCGTCATCCATGTAGGCAACGCTGACATGGGTGAACGGGACAAAAAGCTCCCGAGGAACTTCGCTCATCGCAGCCAAAATGCGCGGGTCGGTTACGTTATTGGGGCCAAGCTGGTTTTGGACCATGTTGTGGCGGGGGATCGAAAAATCGGGGATTGCGGTTTCGGGCATGGAGACGGGTCCGGAAGATTGTTTGCCGTATTAGGCATCCGGTCTCGCGCATTGGCAAGATTTTTCAGACAAAAATGACGGAGCGGCCGTGCCGTGCTGTTGGTGCGGCGTCCTTTAGCCCTGCTTTGTAATCACGGTATGGCAGCGGGTGCAGAGGTCGGCGTGATCCTTGTGGGTTCCGACTTCGGGCAGGATTTGCCAGCAGCGTTCGCATTTCTTGCCTTCCGCCAAGCCTACGACTACGCCCACGCCTTCGACGTCGGGAAGGGTGAAGGCTTCGGCAGGAGGGGCGGAGTCGATCAGGGTCAGGGCGGAGCAGATGGAGATCTGAGCGAAGTCAGTTCCTTCCAAGAGCTTCTTTTGTTCCGGCTTTAAGTACACTTTCGGGTGGGCTTGGAGCGGCGCGCCGATTTTCTTTTCGTTGCGCGCGAGTTCCAAGGCTCCCGTGACCACGCGGCGGAGCGTCCGGATTTCGGCCCACTTTGTCGCGAGGGCATCGTTCTTCCACTTCGAGGGGACTTCGGGGAAGGTTTGGAGGTGGACGCTTTCGGCGTCTTGGCCGAAGCGCGAGAGCCATGCTTCTTCAGACGTGAAGGACAGGACAGGGGCTAGCCAGAGGACGAGGTGGTTGAAAATCAGTTCCATGACTGTACGCGCGGCGCGGCGGCGGGGTGCGTTTGCGTCGTCGCAATAGAGGCTGTCCTTGCGGATGTCGAAGTAGAAGGCGGACAGGTCCGTGTTGCAGAAGTTGAACAGCGTGGAGGCCATGTGTCCGAGGTCGAAGACCTTGAGATCCGCGCGGATCGAGGCGTCGACTTCGTACAGACGGTGGAGGACCCAGCGCTCCAGCTCCGGCATTTCGGAGGGGGAGATGCGCTCGGAGGCCGTCATGCCCTTTAATGCGCCCAAGAGGTAGCGCAGGGTGTTGCGGAAGCGGCGGTAGACGTCGCCAACTTGTTTCAGGATGTCGGGGCCTATGCGCTGGTCTTCGACGAAATTGCTTTGGACCGTCCAGAGGCGGAGGATGTCGGCACCCATTTTCTCGTAGATGTCTTGGGGGGCGATGGTGTTGCCGATGGACTTCGACATTTTGCGGCCTTGCTCGTCGAGCGTGAAGCCGTGGGTCAGGATTTTCTCGAAGGGTGGGCGGCCATTTGTGCCGCAGGACTCAAGAAGCGAGGCTTGGAACCAGCCGCGATGTTGGTCGGAGCCTTCAAGGTAGAGCGTGGCGGGCCACTTCAGGTTTGGCCATTCGCTGCTGCTTAAGTTCTGGTTCAAGACGAAGGCGTGGGTCGAGCCGGAGTCGAACCAGACGTCTACGATGTCGAAGACTTGGGTGTAGTCTTTGGCTTTGTAGGCGTTGCCCAAGAACTCTTGGGCAGAGTGGGCGTACCACGCGTCGGCACCTTCGTTGTCGAAGGCGGCGGCTATGCGGTCGAGAACGGCTTTGTCGCGGAGGATTTCGCCCGTCTTTTTGCTCACGAAGATCGCAATGGGGACGCCCCAGGCGCGTTGGCGGCTGATGCACCAATCCGGGCGGCTTTCGACCATGCCGCCGATGCGGTTTTTGCCGATGGCGGGGTACCACTCAGTGGTCTCGATGCCTTCCATTGCGAGTTGGCGGAGGGTTTTGTCCTTGCCCTCAATCTTCTTGTCGAGCGCGATGAACCATTGCGGGGTTGTGCGGAAGATGAGGGGGGCTTTTGAGCGCCATGAGTGCGGGTAGGAGTGCTTGACGTTGCGCTTGGCAAGCAGGGCGTTGGCTTCGAGAAGCGCCTTGATGACGGCACCATTGGCTTCGCCGACTTTGCCGTCGGGTTTGTAGACGTAGAGGCCTTCGAAGCCTTTGACGTTCGGGAGGTAGCGGCCATCGTCGCCAACGGTTTCGTCGAACTTGATGTTGTACTTTTTGCCCAAGTTGAAGTCGTCTTCGCCGTGGCCGGGGGCGATGTGGACGAAGCCGGTACCGGCTTCGGTGGTTACGAAGTCGCCTTGGTAGAGGGGGACGTCGTAGTCGAAGTAGCCTTCGGAGCCGGGGCGGTTGCGGAAGGGGTGGTGAGCGATGGTTCCAGCGAGGTCGGCTTCGGTGAGGGAGGCAATTTTCGACGCTTTTGCGATTTTGGCGTCTGCGAGGAAGGTGTCGTAGAGACTGTCGGCTACGACGAGCAATTCGCCGGGCTTGGCCAAGCCACCTTCGGCGAGTTCTTCAACCTTGATGAGTGAATAGCCAAATTTGCCGAAGGCGATGGCGCGGTTGGCCGGGATCGTCCAGGGGGTTGTTGTCCAGATGACGATGCTTGCGCCTTGGAGCGCTTTGCTGTTCGTTTTGACGATCGGGAATTTGATCCAGAGCGTTGTCGAAGTGTGGTCTTGGTATTCTATTTCGGCTTCGGCGAGGGCGGTTTTTTCGACGACTGACCACATGACCGGCTTGACGCCTTTGAAGAGGAGGCCGTTGTCGACGAATTTGTACATTTCGCGCAGGATTTGCGCTTCGGCCTTTTTTGTCATTGTTGTGTAGGGATGCGCCCAATCGCCGAGGACGCCTAAACGCTGGAACTCTTCGGACTGGATGGCTTTCCAGTGTTCGGCGAAGGCGCGGCATTCGGCGCGGAACTGGAGGACGGGAACTTGGTCCTTGTCCAAACCCTTGGCGCGGTATTGCTCTTCGATCTTCCATTCGATCGGGAGGCCGTGGCAATCCCAGCCGGGGACGTAGGGGGAGTCGAAGCCGAGCATCTGGTGGCTTCGGACGATGACATCTTTAAGTATCTTGTTAAGAGCGTGGCCGATGTGGATGTGTCCATTGGCGTATGGCGGGCCGTCGTGGAGGACGAATTGTTCCTTGCCCTTTGACTTGGCGCGCATTTTTCCGTGCAGGTCGTCTTTTTGCCAGCGCGCAAGGATTTCGGGTTCCTTCTTCGGCAGGCCGCCTTGCATCGGGAAGTCGGTTTGCGGGAGGAAAACGGTGTTTTTGTAATCGGTTTTCTTTTCGTCGGTCATCTTGTCGTTTCGCTTATTTTCTGCGCCAGCGCCCGGGCTTGAGCGTTAAGAGTAATCTCTAAGCGATTGGTATAGCTCGGAGAGAAGCCTCCCCGCAAGGGGAGGCGTGGAGCGGGGCACGTTCTTAGAGTTTTAACTTCGATAAACCGGGGGATTTGAGAAGAGCGTCGGATATGGCGTCGCGCGATATGAGTTCTTTTGATTCAAATGTTTGCGTGTGAAATGCGTTTGGCCTTTCCTCGCCTTTTTTGGCGAAGACTACCGACCAGGAGTTCTTGTTTGGCTTGCTTTCTATATAGATAAACACAAGGCCTTTTGTTGACTTTTTCTCGGTAAGTCTTTCGACAAGCCCGGCTTCGCCATCAACAGGGAATTCTGCCGTGGTGACTGTCGTCCGTGTTTTGGAATCCGTGTTAAAAGCAAATTCAGCTTTGTCCGGATCGAGGTGTGCGCTTTTTCCCAGATACTTTGTTCTCTTGAGAATCTCGGTGACTGCCGGGACGAAGCAGGTCTCGATTGTTCGCTTATCGGTTTCTTTGAAATCGGGCATGTATCCAAAATACGTTATGCGGGGATTAGTTTCAAAAGTTTCATGGTGAGATGCTTAAGGAATCTGGAACTGCAACGCTCGGAGGAAAGGAGGGTATCAGTTAAAATTATGGGTTGTTGAAAGCGTTGAATTTGCGGTGACTCCGGTTTGGCATGGGGGTTGCATTGTTAACCATGCCTAGGAACAAGGAGTACGGCGTGGGTTCTCAAATCTCCATAGCGAATGCGATAAATTCAGCGGTCAGCAAAGCGGATACTGCCGGAGCTTCCGCTCATGTGATGTCGGCTATTCAAAAGGCTGCGTTTACTACCGGGGTCGATTTTTCCTACCTTGTGAAGAAGGCTTCGCAGGAGAGCAGCTTTGATCCGACCGCCAAGGCGACCACAAGCAGCGCTACGGGGCTGTTTCAGTTTACGAGCCAAACGTGGCTGCACATGGTTAAGGAGTATGGAGCGCAGCACGGGCTTGGGGATTATGCGTCGAAGATTACAAAGAACGCCGACGGCAGCATGAGCGTAGCTAATGCCGCCTTGAAGCAGGAAATTTTGGCTTTGCGCAAGGATCCTCAGATGTCGGCGGTGATGGCTGGGGAACTGGACAAGGAGAATGCCGCTTATCTTGAGAAGAAGGTGGGCGGGAAGATCGGGGCGACCGAGCTTTATCTTGCGCACTTCCTTGGGGCTAATGGCGCCAGCAAGTTCATCAAGGAGATGCGGGCTAATCCTTCGGCTTCAGCCGCGAAAGTATTGCCTTCTGCCGCAGGGGCTAACGAGTCCGTTTTTTATGCGAAGAATGGCGAGGCGAAGTCGCTTCAACAAATCTATAACAAGTTTGCGCAAAAATTTGATGGCGCTTCGACGCGCATGGCGAGCGTTTCGAAAGGGACTTCGGTGGCGTCGTCTTCGGCGGCGGCGAGCGCTCTGTCGGCCAATGTTGCCACTTTCATGCCGAGGGCTACGGCTGCGACGAGTCAGACCTCGGATATCGCTCAGACTTTGCAGTCACAAACGTCCTCAAGCCTTTCCGTTGCTTCGGCTTCGGGAGCGTCTTCCTCGACGCTGTTTGACGCGATGGTTTTTGGGCAGATCAAGGGGGCGGGGCTTGGGACGCCTTCGGCGCTTTCTGCCTACTCGAATATTCCTGAAGAAAAGAAGAAAGATGGTTACGTCTTGTTATCCTGACGTTTAGGGGCTTTACGCTTCATTAACTCATTGTCCACGCAATGTTATTGCTGAAAGTGTTAGTGTGGGGTATGCTTAAGTCATATCTTAAGGAGATTTTCCTATGCGGAAGAATAGGGATTTTAGCGGACTGAAGACTCAACTTGTCGAGTCTGCGTCAGCCGTGAAAGGTGCAATTAGCAAGCATTCTAAAAAGGCAGGGCATCAAGTCGGTGCTTATCTTGATGGAAATGCTTCTGGACTCGGTCATACAGCCGGGACCTTTATTGGCAATCGGGCCTCGCAGCTTATTGAGACAAAAAACGGAAAGTATTCCAAGCACCTTAAAAAGCCGGTTCAGAAGGTTTTGACTCACGCGACGGCTTTGGTCGTTGAAGCAGGCGTAAAGGTGCTTAGCCAAAAATTGAAAATCCCGACAGTATAGCTTTCAATAGACTCCTTCAGGAGCGTCATGCTCTCCTTTCTGTTTTTGGCGGAACTTTGTGAAAATATTTCTGTCTGTTACACTGAGCTATAGTCGAAGAGTTTTTTGAAGGAGGTTTGTATGCAGCAGTCTCAGACCATTCTTAGAAACACGGCGCACATATATAAGGCTGCTCTTGGTTCCCAAAAGAACATTACGGATGAGGAGAAGAAGGAGGCTGTCGACGTTACAGCCACTCTTGCCGGAGCCGTGACCGTGGTTGGGGTCTGGTACTTTCTCACCACGAAAGGCATACCTCCGGAACTCGCGTTGAAGGTTGGAGTTGCTGCGGGAGCTTTTGTTGCTTTCGGTGTCAGGATGGTTGGGCCAAAGGTTTTGGACAAGGTTCTCGATACTTTCGAAAAGAAGGACAAAAAGGAAGCCTTTGGCAAGGTTGAGGCTAAAGCTGAAAAGGGTAGCAAACGACCTTTGGCGGTTGTCCGAAAAGCGCTTGGCGCTCCTGCGGTTTGTTGAGAGAGAGTATGCATATACCGAATCCGCTTACTGTTGAATTTTCAGTTCTGTTTGCAAAAGCAGCTGTCGAACACACTGTGGGGCGGGTGGCTTCCTTAATGAGTCAGGGGGGGATGGTCGGGTTTTTGGCCCAGGCTGTTGGAAGAGCGGCGGCGCGGTTGGTTGGGGAGGGGGATGCACCCGAAGAATTCAGGAACGCTGCGGATGTTTTTGGAGTGCGGGAACGGAAGTCAGAAAAGTTCGGCGTTTTTCGCCCTCATGGCCATGCGGTGCAGGTACAGAGGCTTGTCCCCTGATTCTGGTGACATGGCATCGTTTCTAATATTGCTTTACTATGGACTGGAATGGCCTTTTGAGATTCTGCTTTGCACGAGAAGTTTTGGTCGATTAGGATCGAGATCCTTATGGATAAATGGACGAAGATATTCCTTCAGGAACCATTCCTTTAGATCAGAGGAAAGCGCTTTGTAGCAAGAAAGATCGTTGCAAATAGTATCGCTTGTTTGTCGGTCGAGAGCGACTTCGAATTCTTTCGAAAAGGCAAGTTCTGCTAGATATCCTTGCTGGTGCGCCATTCTCTCGTTTGGGCTTTGGCGGTAAGCGGCAAATGCGATATTGTCCAAGTCTACATTTGTCGTTACGCAAAAAGTCGTGTGTGGCCAGAGTCCCCCGACAGTAAGCAGAGCATCCATTTGGCAGAAAGCTTTGCCGTATTTCTCTGGGATATTATCGATGTCGACAGCTTTTTTTGAGATACACCTTTGAATAGCGTGATGCGGCTCGTGAAAAGCCAGATGAATGAGCCATCTGAAATCGAGCATTGCCAAGTCGTGTTCGCATAGAGGGAAGGAAAGTGCTCCACTGTTTTCCCGAATGCCTCCAGGATATCCACTTCCTGCATTTGGGAAAGGTTCAAAAATAAGCGGTGGCGTTTGGGTTTTGGTGTTCAAGCACTCTTGCCATGCTTCGTGCACTGTGGAGCTAGCGACGTTCAAAAGTGCGAAGCATTTGTGCGCCGATAATCCTTCTCTATTCATTAGTTCTTTTGCGCGTTCGGAGATCCTTTTCTGCTCCCAATCATACCAAAGATCCCAGTTGACTGTTGTGCAGCGGCCGTCATTAACAATGAGCGGAGCAATCTTTTTTTTCCATTTGGGCAAAAGCTCTTGAGCAACGGGAGACGCGAGGAATTTGGGCCATGCTAGGGAATGGACGTCATTTATGAACTTCAGGTACTCTTTCGGGAGAGGTAATGCTTTGTACGCTTCAACTTGTGCTTCCAAATACCTATGCAGTTTGATTTGATCCGCTAGATCGAAATTGCTTATTTGATCCAGAAGCTTTGAGAAAGCATTGCGCACATCGGGATAATTCAGGAATTTGACGAGTTCGAGATCGCAGTCTTTCGCGTAAGCCACCGATCTGAGAAAGTCGGATGTAAGGGTGCTGTTGAAAGACATATTTTGTGGGGATGCTTCGCTTTTCTTGTTTTTGACTCGTAGCTTCTTTGCCGATCAGTTTTTCTGACCGGCAAAGAAGGGGCTTTACAATCTATCCGAGCTTGAAAGCAGAAAGCGGTTTGCGCAACGTTGAACGGGTGCATCCGTTATTAGAACAGCCGTTCTTTGCAGGAGTGCGAGAGGCATTTTCCCAGTTACCAGCATTCCACCACTGAGCTTGCTCCCAGTTTCCGGCGTTCCACCATGGCGCCTGAGACCAAGTGCCCGAGTTGCCAAAAGTTGACGCTTCGTTTTGAACGATTGACGCAAGCATGTTGTTTTGCATGTATTTCTCCATAAGTTGAGGTTTGACTATCCGGCTGATAAGCAGCTTCGTTATGCTCTATTTGCATCGGGCGGCTTATGCACCCCGCCGGGCGGTGCATGGTGATCGATTTAGTTTTTTGTGTACTGGAGAAGAGGGATGAGACTCTGAGGGAGTCTCCTCGGGACCACCTCTTTAATGTGCGAGTACAATATCTTTCGTCCTTCGCAGTAATAGTCGATGTCCGATGTATTTTGTTGTTTCGTATAAGCCGAGAGCGTACAGCCGCCGTTGCAAAGACTAACGTGCTCACATGAGGAACAGGCTTCCTTCGCGGCCGCCTTAATTTTGATGTAAGATTTTCTTTCGGGAGATGTGAGTAGCTGCTCTATTGAGTTGGTGTTGATGTTCCCTAAGGTATGTTGGTAGTAATCCTGGAAGCCGCAAAGATGCATGCTGCCATCGGGAAATACCTTAAAGTAGTCATAGCAATGCGCAGCGCCATTACAGGAATGTGAAATTCCCGATGTTAAAGTGCGAACAATGCTGTCTAAAGGGTCTAGTTTGAAGCCACTGGGTTTCTCTTCTATCCATCGGTCGAATAGGTGAATCATTCCCTTTCCGTACTCTTGCGGGGTTAGCCGTAAGTTGATGGCGTTTTGGTTTGTAGCCGAACCGGCGACAAGCAAAGGGTTCACCTTTACGTCCAAGCAGCGCTCACTGAAGAAGTCGAAAAAAGCGTCCAGATTTTTGTGGGTGTGGCTCGTGTAGATAGCAATTGTCGATGGACGCTGTCCTCTGTCATCCATTCGCACAAGCGCATCATAGACCTTTTCAAAAGTCGCACCGCCTGAGATTTCTTTGCGTTGTGCATTATGAATGGCCGGAGGGCCATCGAGACTTACGCCAACATGGAAATCTTTATCGGCAAAGAAGTCGGCGAACTTGTCATCCAAAAGCACTCCGTTGGTTTGGATAATGTTTGTGTATTTGAAGGAAGGCCCTAATGTTTCTTGGGCGGTAACAACGTGCTTAAAAAAATCCAGCCCGCGCAGCAGCGGCTCGCCACCGTGCCAAATAAACTGGGCGTGAGAATCTTTTTCGGCTGAGTAATTCGCAGCTTGCTCTATCAAACGGTCGACCGTCTTAATGCTGATATATTGCCCTTTAGGTTTAAGACCTTCGTAACAGTAGGAACAGCCTAAGTTGCAGTTGAAGCTTGTTTTTACGATAAAATTGAGGTCTGCATTATTCATTTCTTTCCTCAATGTTTGAGAATGAAATTACGACAAACGCTACTTTCTTCGCGTGCATTAGTCGATGGTCTAAAAACATCGGAAATCAATACTATTCGTGCATAAAAACGCGAAAAAAAGTGGTTAAGAATGAAAATGTGCACTTTCAGTACTGGGGAAAATTGCTTGTTTAGGAGTGTATCATTGAGTAAGGCAGTTAAGGCTTGCGGTAGAGGTAGATTTTTTCTTCGAAGGGGGAGCGGTATTTTAGGATGCGGACTTGGGTCCATTTGTCGCTTAGCGGGAAGGTGTTCGAGACGACGAGAGTTCCTTGTTTGACTTCTTTGTGAAGCTTGTCTTCGACCTGCGCGGTTGTCGTCTGGTTTAGGAAGATAAATACCATATCGACGGTCGAACAATCGTAGGTGAAAAAACTGCGCCGGATATACCGCAGGTTTTCGGGGCCAAACAGGCGTTGGATGAGTGCGGCTTCGGCGTAGGGGAGATATGCGGACTCAATTCCGATAACCGTTGCGGTGGGGATTTCTTTTGCGAGGGTGCGGGAAAGTTCGCCTCGGCCGGAGCCAAGGTCGACGATGGTGCAGGGACCATTGCCTCGCCTGGCTGCTTCTTCTTTGAGCATTTCGGCGATTTTGCGGCGGCCCAAGAACGCTGTCGCGATGGTGGGGGCGTTGGCCCGGTTAAGCGTGATTTCGTAGGCGACCCGCAGGAAGATGTAGGTCCAGAGGATAAGCGGAAAAACGGAAAACCATGTTAACGACTGGAGGAGGGTCCAGAGGGCGTGGGCCGCGCCTGCCAGTATCAGAAGGCAGATGACGGTCAACTGGGGTTTTCCGAAGGTGAGCAGTTTCTTGATCGGGAGGGACATGGTATGCCTCTTGTACCCTTCTTGATGTAAAGAGGAAAGTCGGATGCGTATTGCCACGTGGAATGTCAATTCGGTTAGGGCTCGGCTGCCCAATGTGACGGCTTGGCTGGCTGCTTCGAGGCCCGATGTGCTTTTGATGCAGGAGATCAAGTGCGAGACGGAGAGTTTTCCGGTTATGGAGTTCCAGATGGCCGGGTATGGCGTTCGGGCGCTGGGGCAGAAAAGCTACAATGGCGTGGCGATTGCGAGTTTGCATCCGATTGAGGATGTTCAGGAGGGGCTGCCCGATCTTGGGGAGCCTTCGCAGTGCAGGTATATCGAAGGGACCGTTGGCGGGGTTCGGGTGGCGAGCGTTTATGTGCCGAACGGGAATCCGCTGGGGACAGAGAAGTTCGAGTACAAGATGCAGTGGCTTGGGCGGTTCAAGAAGCGCGCGGCGGAGCTGTTGAAGGATGAGAGGCCGGTTGTGCTGGGGGGGGACTTCAATGTTATTCCTACGGAGGCCGATGTTTATGATCCTAAAGGGTGGGAGAAGGATGCGCTGTTCGAGCCGAGGGTGAGGGCGGCGTTTCGGGAGATTTTGGCAACGGGGTATACGGAGATTTTCAGGGCGTTGCATCCGGAGGCCCGGGAGTACACCTTTTGGGATTATCAGAATGGGGCTTGGACGCAGGACCGGGGGCTGCGGATCGATCACTTTTTGCTGTCGCCGGAGGCGGTGGATCGGGTGAAGGATTGCGTGATCGACAAGGGGGAGCGGTGCAAGGATCGGGCTTCGGATCATACGCCGGTGGTGGTGGAAATCTCATAGCTATGGGTATGGGGAAATGAGGGTGAAAAATTCGGGCTAGTTTTTGAAAAGTTGAAGTGTAGGTCAAATTTTTGATCGATTTATGAAGTGGGGTTGTTGTTTTTGGGGGCAATTATTAGCTGTGGGTAGGGGTATTAGTTGGAGTTAATGGTTGACGATAAGGGCGGGGAGTAATTGGAAGGTATCGGATCGGGTTCCGCAGAGGCTTCTGCGCGGGGGGGATTGAGTCTTATGCCGCGCGGACGCGCGGCGCTGGATTCCGGCTTTCGCCGGAATGA
>CAZLIG010000041.1:0-13395 GCA_964559415.1 uncultured Rhodospirillaceae bacterium | reverse complement strand
ACGACCCCCAGTCCCCCAGACTGATGCGCTACCAGGCTGCGCTATGCCCCGACCGTAGGAAGGACGCGAATATAGGAGCTGAATTTGCCAAACGCAACATTTAGTATACGCATTAAGCCAGTTAGATAAAGGCGTTAAAACAAGGCCCTCTTAAGAAAAGAGGCCTTATATGTATATTTAGGAGCGGGAAAGCTCCCCAAAAGTAGCCAAAGGCAACAATGTGAGGATCGATGCCCCATTCTACCGATGCAGTGAAACTCTATAATCCCGAAAATCCGCTAATGAACCCGCCGCCGCTCCCGTGCGATGCGCCACCGCTTGATATCTTGAGGAACGAGCACTACTTGCCAGCGATAAGATGGGGAATCGCGAAGGCAAGAAATGAAATCGCCATCATCCGCAGCAACTCCACCTCGCCGACATTCGAAAACACCGTAGAGGCGTTAACCTTCAGTGGCGTCGATTTAGCGCGCGTCGAGCATATTTTTGGCAATATGACAGCTGCGCATGCCGATGAAGAGTTGAGAAAGCTCGAAGAAATTGTCGCCCCCGAAATCGCCCGATTTTACACCGAAGTGAACATGGATGAGGGACTGTTCCGGCGCGTAAAAGCGGTCTACGACAAAAGGACCGAACTAAACTTGGTTCAGGAGCAGGCGACTCTCCTTTCCGAAACCTATAAGACCTTCGTACGTGCGGGCGTGCACCTTGAACAAGACAAGAAAGCCCGCCTCAAAGAAATTAATCAGCGCCTTGCCGAAATCTCAACAAAATTCCAAACAAACGACGTAAAAGCGACAGGAGCTTTCCGGAAACCTATAAAAGACGAAGCCGAACTCGATGGCGTTCCCGAGCGCGCAAAGAACATCTACCGTCAGCAAGCGCGTGAGGCCGGGGTAGAAGCCGAATTTCTGATCCTGCTCGAACCCTATCCGAGCGACATCATGAGCCACGGCAAAAACCGTGCCCTGCGCGAGGAGGTCTACAAAGCTGGACGCATGACCTGTTATAAGGATGACTACGATAATACTCCGCTTATCACGGAAATCCTGCGTCTCCGCCATGAAAAGGCGCAGCTTCTTGGCTTCGAGACGTTCGCTGCCTACATTCTTGCGGACCGCATGGCCGGTGACTACGCAACAGTCAAAGCCTTTCTCGAAAAAAATCTGGAAGTATACAAGCGAGCCGCCGCCGTCGAGCTTGCCGAGATGAAGAAATTTGCTCACGATACCGACAACGTTCCCGATCTAAAGCCGTGGGACCTCGCTTACTACGGCAACCTTCTCAAGGAAAAGAAGTTCGATTTTAAAGTTGAGGAGCTGCGCCCCTATTTTGATCTTGAAAAAGTGATGATCGGGATGCGCCAACATGCGGAAAGCCTTTTCGACATAGAGTTCCGCGAGGAGAGGAGTGGAAAATACCCAACCTACCACCCCGATATCAAAACCTTCGAAGTATTTGACCTCAAGACCGGAAAACAGATTGGCGTCTTTTATGGAGATTACTTCGCCCGCCCGGGCCTCAAAAATGGAGGCGCATGGATGAACGCTTTCAGAGACAGAGGGCTTGAGAAAGGCGAAGACAAACTCCCGCTGATTACGAACAACAGCAATTTCGCAAAGCCCACGCCCGAACAACCGTCCTTGTTGTCTTTTGCCGAGGTGGAGACTGTCTTTCACGAGTTCGGGCATGCTCTTCACGCATTGCTGGCCGAGGGCTGCTATCCCTCGCTTAATGGCACAAACGTAAAGTGGGACTTTGTAGAGCTGCCATCTCAGCTAATGGAAAACTGGGTCGGTGAGACCGAAGTGCTCAACAAATTTGCTCGCCACCACAAAACAGGCCAAGTCATCCCATCGGATTTGGTTAAAAAGCTCAAGGACAGCAAGAATTTCAACGTGGGGACGGCTGGGCTAAGGCAGACTTTTCTGGCCCTTTTAGATCTGACCTACCATTCGACCGACCCATCGCAGATCGAAAGTCCCGAAGCTCTGGAGAAAAGCATTGAAAGGCGCGCTTCGCTAATGGATCCAATCTACGGTTTGATGTCGCCGCACTTCACGCATATATTTAGCGGTGGTTATGCAGCAGGATATTACGGTTACAAATGGGCAGAAATTCTCGATGCCGATGTGTTCGAAACCTTTAAGAACAAAGGACTATATGATCCTGAGCTAAAAAACCGCCTCAGGATGACCATCTTTAGCAAAGGTGGAACAGTCGAACCGAAAAGCCTGTACGTCGAGATGATGGGCCGCGAACCGGATGCCGAAGCGCTATTTCGGCGCGAGGGATTGTTGCCTCTTCGTTCTAGTTCGCCTTAAGCGGGTATTTGGGATAATTTTCGTGGAGTAAGTATTGCTTCTCTTTATGAAATACGCCATTTTCCGCTGCACTGCATTAATGCCGAACTCAAAGGATACCCAATGCCCAATTCTGCCGTTCCCGATCAAATGCTTAAGAATATGAGCAATGCCCTCCGCGCGCTTGCAATGGATGCAGTTGAATGCGCGAAATCGGGCCATCCCGGAATGCCTATGGGCGTCGCGGACGTCGCGACGGTGATATGGTCGAAGTTCTTGCGGTTCGATCCAGAAAACCCCACATGGCCCGACAGAGATCGTTTTATCATGTCTCCAGGCCATGCTTCGGCGCTTCTCTACGCGCTGACATACCTCACAGGCTACAAAAAGATGACTCTGGAGGCGATAAAGAGCTTCCGTCAATTTGGCAGTATAGCAGCAGGCCATCCCGAATGGGATCCCGAAATCGGAGTTGAGGTCACAACAGGGCCTTTGGGGCAGGGCGTTGCACATTCGACAGGTTTTGCTTTGGCCGAACGGATGTTAAACGCGCGCTTTGGCGATGATCTCGTAAACCACCGGACGTTCGTTATCACATCCGATGGGGAAATGATGGAAGGAATAAGCCACGAAGCTTCTTCCTTGGCGGGCCACCTCAAACTTGGTCGCCTGATCGTTTTTTATGATGACAATAAGATATCCATCGATGGGCCAACCTCCCTCACCTTTACGGAGGATGTTCAGGCCCGATATCGTTCGTATGGATGGCACGTTCAGGCGGTGGACGGTCACGATTTTGCTGCTATCGAAGCCGCAACAAGGGCTGCGCTAGAAGTGACAGACAAGCCTTCCTTGATTGTCTGTCGCACTATCATCGGATATGGGGCGCCGAAGAAGCAGGGCACAAGCAGTTGTCATGGAGCCCCTCTTGGCGCGGAAGAATGCACGGCAGCCCGTGCGCAGCTCGGATGGTGTCACGAACCGTTTGTCATTCCCCAAGATATTGCCTCTGCTTGGCGGAAAGTCGGCGGACGGGGCCATCAGGAATATCTCGCTTGGGAGAAGCGTCTCGAAGCCATTGACAAGCGAAATGCTTTTAATGCCGCGATGAAAGCCGAAGTCACAACATCCTGTGAACAGGCCCTTTCCGAACTTAAAAAGAAAATTGCTGCTGAAAAACCAAAGTACGCCACTCGTAAGTCCTCGGGTACCGTTCTCGAGGCAATCATGCCTGCCATGCCGGAGCTTGTCGGCGGAAGCGCTGATTTGTCGGAGTCGAACAACACGCACGTCAAAGGAACTCCCGATATAGCTCCTGGTGACTACAAGGGGCGTTATGTCCATTGGGGCGTCCGTGAGCATGGTATGTGCGCTGCGATGGGGGGCATGGCCCTTCACGGTGGAGCCATTCCTTATGGGGGCACCTTCTTCGTATTTACCGACTATTGCCGCCCGTCGATACGCCTTGCAGCGCTAATGCGGCAACGCGTGATTTACATTATGACACATGATAGTATCGGCATAGGCGAAGATGGCCCCACGCACCAGCCCGTTGAGCATTTGGCTGCCATGCGAGCGATTCCGAACTTGCTGGTCATGCGTCCGTGCGACGGGATAGAAACAGCAGAATGCTGGGAACTCGCATTGCGCAACGGAACGAGGCCGAGCATCTTGGTGCTGTCTCGCCAAGCCGTGCCGACCGTGCGTGAGGATTCGAAGAAGAACCTTTCGGCCCTTGGCGGATATGTTCTGGTCGGAGCTGGCGAAAAGCGCGACATCACCTTGATTGCGACCGGAACGGAAGTTTATCGTGCCTTGGATGCGCGTAACCAATTGGCGGAGAAGGGGATCAAAGCCGCCGTGGTTTCGTTGCCTTCTTTCGAGCTATTTGAAGAGCAATCCGAGGCCTATAGGGAAGAAGTGCTTGGTTCTGCGCCTCGTCTCGTGATCGAGGCGGGGATTCGCCAAGGCTGGGACCGCTATCTCGGTTGCAAGGGAGCCTTTATCGGCATGACAGGCTTTGGTGCATCGGCCCCAGCCGAAAAGCTCTTCGAGCATTTTGGCATAACTGCGGCGAAAGTTGTTGAAAAAGCACAAGAATTGCTTCGTTGATCTATAGAATTTTCTTGCGCTAGGCTGCGCTCTTCCGTAGATAAAGCTAACGCTTTTTGGAGGAGGATGTACTCATGCCCGTTCGTGTTTCCATTAATGGTTTTGGCCGAATTGGCCGCCTTGTTTTGCGCGCCGTTTTTGAGGCGAAGCGAGATGACATTGAAATCGTAGCGATCAATGACTTGGCGCCTCCCGCTACGAACGCGCACCTTCTCAAGTATGACTCGGTACACGGACCTTTTGGCGGTGAAATTGCGGTCGAAGGCTCAGAGCTGATCGTCAACGGCAAGCGTATCAAGGTATTCGAGAGTGCCGATCCGGCCAAGCTCCCTTGGAAGGATCTCGGCATCGACGTTGCGATGGAGTGTTCCGGCCGTTTTACGAAGCGTGACGATGCCTCCAAGCATCTGCTTGCAGGGGCAAAGAAAGTTCTGATTTCGGCCCCCGCGACAGACGAAGACATTACGGTGGTGTACGGCGTGAACCACGGCGCTCTAAAAGCTTCGCACGTCGTTGTTTCAAATGCCTCCTGCACCACGAATTGCCTCGCTCCCGTCGCGTTTGTGCTTCACAACGCCATAGGCATCGAGCAAGGGTTCATGACGACCATCCACTCCTATACGGGTGATCAGCGCACAGTCGATACGGCGCATAAGGATCTCCACCGTGCTCGCGCGGCTGCAATCAATATGATCCCTACATCGACGGGTGCCGCAAAGGCAGTCGGCAAGGTTCTTCCGGCGCTAAAGGGCAAGCTTGACGGCACGTCGATCCGTGTCCCAACCCCGAACGTCTCGGTCGTCGACTTCAAGTTTGTGGCCAAAAAGCCCACAACGGTCGAAGAGGTCAATCAGGCGATACTTGGGGCTGCTAACGGCGCACTTAAGGGCATCCTTGGAACCTACACCGAGCCTCTGGTATCTGGAGACTTCAACCATAACCCGCTCTCGTCCATTTTCGCGTTGAACGAAACAAAGGTAATCGGCGGGACATTTGTCCGTGTGATGAGCTGGTACGACAACGAATGGGGCTTCTCGAACCGCATGGCTGACACCGCAGTGGCAATGATGCAGGGCAAATAAGGAATGCCAGAGGCATATGCGCCCGCGCGCAGCAGGCCGAGACTAGCCCGCCTGAGTGACTCTTAGAGTGGGGATAGCTTGAATCGGAGTTGGCGAAACCACAATCGTCTCGGTTCCAACGATCCTTGACCGGCCCGACATTTTTGCCTTGAAGAGCCGCTCATCTGCGAGAGTAATGAGCTGCTTTTCATCTTTGACATTTTCGCTCACACGCTCGGACAACCCAATGCTCACAGTCTGTGGCGCACCGTCAGGGAGCAGGCCAAAGCCGTTTTTGGCGACGCGCTGCATGACCTTTGAAGCCCCTTCAAGGTCAGCCTCGGGAAGAATGACGAGAAATTCTTCACCACCCCAGCGAATGACCGCGTCGCTTTTTCGAATCCCGCTTTTTATGGCGTTGGCGACATTGGCTAGCACTTTGTCTCCGGCAGCGTGCCCGAAGCGGTCGTTAACTCGCTTGAAGTGGTCAAGATCGACGAACGCAACTGAAAAGGTTGTTTTGTTTCTGATCGATTGATGCCAAAGCACTTTAACAACTTCTTCCCCGCTCCGACGTCCGAGGCAATTGGTCAATAAATCATGAGATGAATAGGACACCAACTGCACCAACGTGTGCAATTGACCTAGGCAAATGACAATTGACGTCATTGCAACCGAAGAGGTTCCGAGCATCATTACAACATCGGATGACCAAAGCGGAATGCCGAACCTTGACCCGGTCATATAGTAGGCGGTCAGGAAAGGTGCGACTATGCTTGCAGCCTCCGCAAATGTGAGCGGAAAGAAGCCAACAAAGGCCAGAATGGCAAGAGGGATAAGAGCGTAGGTGTTAATCAGAGTCCTGGCAAAGCCATTGGCATCAAAAACCGGCCCGGGCAAGCGGGCACAGTAGACGTAGAACAGGGTAGGTACGACAAAAACAATGCCCAATTGAAGGTAAATCCACCATATCTTGCCGGAAACGCTTTTCTTGAAAAGTCTATCCGCAAAAAGAAGTATGGCGAAAGCTGCGCCTGCAAGGAGACGAGCTTCAAAAAGAGATAGCCATAACTCTCTGGGAAAGACATCGATTTCAAGAACGGCCCATGTTGGGAGCCCAATCGCGGCAATGGCCATCAAAAAATGAAGGCGGGACTGAATAACGGCGATACGCCGTTGTTGCATAGCAACGGACATAACGCTCGGAAATATATAAATGTATATGTTCCGAAAAAATGCCCCTAAATATACAAAAAAAGACTCCGCTAAATCGAAAGGGGAAGGAATATTCACCGCAAAAATCCTCATTAATAGATCGTTGTCTGCCGGATAACACCCCAAGCGTCTGCAAGGAAAGGTAGTAGACAATAATTAAAGATGTACTAAGCGGTCGGACTGAGCGTGGCAATTTTCGGACAAGGTAATACCGAAAATGTCGTTCCCTCGAACGGCGAGAAAACCCAAGGTAGCGGATTGGCAACCGCCTATATCAGTTGCCCGCTTTTATGTTTCCACCCGATTTCACGGTCTTCACTGTGTCGACCCACCATGTTTCTACAACAGGAAGTCCATATTTTGGGGAAACCTTTGGTTGTCCAAATTTGTCCCAAAAGGCGATGCGGTAAGAACCCATATGCCAGTGAGGAATAACATAATACTGCCACAGCAACACACGATCAAGCGCTCGGGTTGCGGTTACCAACTCTTCGCGGCTCTCCGCATGAACGATCTTGTCAATCAAGGCATCGACGACCGGATCGCGAATCCCAATAAGGTTCTTACTCCCCTTAACATCCACTTTGTTCGATCCCCAATAATCGTATTGCTCGTTTCCGGGGGAGAGACTTTCCGAAAAAACGTGGGTGATCATATCATAGTTGAAATCATTAACACGGTTTTGGAACTGCGCGGAGTCAACGATCCTGAACGAAGCTTTGATCCCAAGGCGTTCCAGGTTACGCAGCATTGGCTGGACCCAGCGTTCGAACATCGGCTGGTGTTCTAGAATCTCGAATGTTAAGGGAGTTCCCTTTGCATCCACTAGGGCGCCGTTTTTTAACGTCCAGCCCGCCTCGCGCAGAAGTTCCGCTGCCCTGCGAAGGTTGTCGCGGTTATCTCCATTGCCGCTCGATCTCGGAAGTTCAAAGGGCTTTGCAAAAACCTCATCGGGAATTTTGCCCCGATAGGGCTCGAGAAGCTTTAATTCCGCAGGAGAAGGAAGCCCCTTTGCCGCTAGCTCCGAGTTTTCAAAGTAGCTTTCGGTTCGTTTATAAAGACCATAAGCCAAGTTCTTGTTCGACCACTCGAAATCAAAAGCATACCCCAATGCTTCGCGCACGCGCCTATCCTGAAAATTCGGGCGACGCGTATTGAAAACGAAAGCCTGCATCCCGACGGGGAGTTCGTTCTTGATTTCCTGCTTTTTTATAAGGCCTTTTTTTACGGCAGGCGTGTTGTAGCTCAAGGCCCAATTCTTCGCGACGTTTTCGTACCGGTAATCGTAGCGGCCGGCAAAGAACGCCTCTGTGGCTACTGCGGAGTCCCGATAATAATCATAAATGATCCGGTCGAAGTTGTACTTGCCTTTGTTAACAGGGATATTTGCTGCCCAGTAGTCCTTAACCCGCTCATAGGTAACGTTTCGTCCCGGAGTAAAGTTCTCGATTTTGTAGGGTCCGCTGCCGAGGATGGTCTCAAGCGTCGTTGCTGCAAAATCTTTTCCCTGCCAACTGTGCTTGGAAAGAACCGGGAGTTCTCCGATGATCATCGAAAGTTCGGTGTTTTTCCCGTCTTTAAATGTAAAACGCACCTCGAGCGGTCCGGTCTTCTCCGCCTTCGCGACATCCTTGTAATAGGTGCGATAGTAAGGATGCCCCTTCTCGCGTAGCGTTTCAAAGGAGAAAACGACATCCTCTGGCGTTATCGGGGAGCCGTCATGAAATTTTGCTTGGGGCCTGAGTTTGTATGATATCCACGTACGATCCGGTGCGACCGTAACGCTCTCGGCAACCCAGCCGTATTCGCTGAAGGGTTCATCAAGCGATTTTGCCGTAAGCGTTTCAAACACGAGTCCCGTGCCATCCGCCGCAACGCCCTTCAGGGTAAAAGGGTTGAGCGTGTCGAACGTTCCTATCGCGTCGAGGTGCAAATCCCCGCCTTTGGGCGCGTCAGGGTTCACATACTCAAAGTGCTTGAAGTCGGGGGCGTAATGAGGCTGTCCATGCAAAGCCAGCCCATGCTGCGCCGATTGTGCCTGGGCGGAAAAAGAAGACAGCAGGAGACAAAAAATTGCCGCTACCGGGGAAAGATGCATACGGCACCCCCTATATTGCGTTTATTTCTTGCGGGATTGCACAAGATCAACAAGGTTTTGCCATCTGTAGGACGACAGCAGTTGAGCATAAACAAGGCCCAGCCAGCCCTTTTTGCGCCACTGAAGAATAACGCTATCGGGCAGGGCGTCGAACTTTTTCGGATCGATAATCAAAAAACCGCTCAGCATGAACCTCGTTCCATCGGGGGCAGTGATTTCTGCATTGTTAGGAATCAGTAAATCGTGATCCTTGAGCGCCTTCACGAATTCATCCGTTGCGTCTCCCTGCTGACGTAAAGCCGCGCAGAATTCCATTGCGCTTTTCGTAAACTTGCTGGGTTGTTCTCCTTCAAAAAGATCAAACTCGCCATCTTCCTTCATCAACCCACAATTTTCTTCGATGCAAAGAACAAATTGTTTGTTCTCGGGGTCGTCCATCAGAATAAATGGATAGCGCCGTACGTAGGCGGGCAAATAGGCGCCAGAAACCCAAGTCCCCTCGGAATTCACAAACAGGTTGCTGTCGTTCTTCAATCCGACAACGGCAGCTGGAACGGGGACTGCGCCTGCAGCAAAAACAATCGGATAGAACGCAGCCGCCATCGGGAATTCATTGATCAGCAAAGGTATGGCGTTCGTTTTGGCAGCAAAATCAAAATTTGTCGGGCGATTCAGCTTCAACTTTCCATCGCGCACCCGATCCAGAGGCCTTGGGGAAGTATAGAACATCGGCAAGGAGGCCTGTTGAGGGGTATTCTGTGGAGGTGTCGCGTCGTTCATAACCAACCCTATGAAAAAGAATGAGTTGAGAAATATATGGCAAGCGGAAGGGGGTTGCAAGAAAAGCGTTCAAGAGCGACGATCATACATCGAGGGGATGATGATTCGCTTGAAATCACTAAACATGATCAATAAATACGATGCTAATCAACACCACAGAACAACTTGCCGACTTTTGCGAACGCGAAAGTAAAACAGAATTCATTACGGTCGATACCGAGTTTATGCGGGAACGGACGTTTTGGCCCAAAGTGTGCTTGATCCAGATTGGAGGCGCTCACGAAGCCGTCGCCATTGATCCTCTCGCGGAGGGACTTGATTTGCGGCCATTATTCAACCTGATGGCCAGTTCCGACGTTCTTAAGGTCTTTCATGCTGCCCGTCAGGACGTGGAAATTTTTTACAATCTGACCGAGACCATACCGTCACCGATGTTTGACACCCAAGTGGCGGGTATGGTGTGCGGCTTTGGTGAGGCGGCAAGTTATGAAACGCTTGCGGCATCGCTCGCAAATGCAAGGGTTGATAAATCGAGCCGTTTCACCGACTGGGCCCAGCGGCCCCTTTCGGACAAGCAACTTGCCTATGCCTTGGGTGATGTGACCCATTTGCGTGAGGTATACCAGAAACTTAAAGCTCGTCTCGAAGGAAATGGTCGGGTTTCATGGGTGAGTGAAGAAATGGAGATACTTACAAGCCCGTCAACGTATGCGTCGGATCCTCGAGAAGCATGGCGCCGCCTAAAGCTTCGCGCCGAAAAACCCCGCCTTCGTGCTCTAGTCCAGGAGCTTGCGGGTTGGCGCGAAATCGAAGCCCAGCGCCTCAATGTTCCGCGTAGTCGCGTCCTGCGTGACGAGGCCCTGCTTGAAATAGCCTACCATCCTCCGCGCGCTCCATCCGACCTTGCGCATATTCGAGGGTTGAATGCCGGCTTTGCCGAAGGCCGCCAAGGTTCGGAAATCCTGAAGGCCGTTTCTCGCGCAATGGAATTGCCCTTGGGGCAATGTCCAAAGGGGCAGGAGCGTCGCCCGGTTCCTCCAGGGCTAGGCCCCTCTGTCGACCTTTTGAAAGTTCTCCTTAAGCAGGTAAGCGAGGAACACGGTGTCGCTTCAAAGCTCATAGCGACAACTGACGACATTGAGGACCTTATGATTGACGATGAGGCCGACATTCCCGTCCTTCGCGGGTGGAGGCGCGAACTGTTCGGTGACTTGGCTCTTGCTCTTAAGCGTGGGGAAGTCGTTCTCGGCTTGAAGGGAAAGAAGGTTGTAACGACAAGAAAATCCTGATCACTCTTTTTCCATGATGCACTGAAGCGGATGTTGTGCTTGGCGCGCCGCCATCATCACTTGCTCTACCTTGGTTTCGGCGATTTCAAAAGTAAAGACGCCGCACAGACCGATCCCGGTCTTGTGGACCTGCAGCATAATCTCTGTCGCATCCTGGCGCGACTTTTTGAAAACAATCTCCAAAATTTGAACGACAAAATCCATCGGGGTGTAGTCGTCGTTTAGAAGAAAAACCTTGTACATCGACGGCTTCTTTGTCGCAGGGCGTGTTTTTACCGAGACATTGCTGTGCGGGGCAGCAACATCGGGGTTGGCAGGGTCGGAAGAGCATCGAGGGAAAGAAAATAAAGACATGAGAAAAGTATAGCCTGTCAAAATGTCCAACACGAGCTAAGCGGCCATCTTGAGCTTGGCTTTCATAGCGTCCTGATAGAGGGAAGATCTGTGCCAAGCTGCGGCATCACTGATGATCTCGTGGATTGATCGCGTCGGTTTCCACCCCAAAATCTTGGCTGCTTTTGCATTGCTCGCCACCAGGATTGCCGGATCGCCTTCCCTCTTCGGGGCTATCTGAGGATTAAACCCCGGTTTGTTCAGAGTCTTCCGAGCGGCGGAAACGATCTCCGAAACCGAGTATCCCTTGCCGGTGCCGAGATTGAAGATATCTGTAGACCCGTCCTCAAGCAAATATGCCAAGGCGCGGACGTGTCCGTCAATTAGGTCCAGCACATGGATATAGTCGCGAATGGCAGTCCCATCGGGTGTCGAATAGTCATTGCCGTAAATGGTAAACCCTTTGTCCATTCCCATGGCGGCTAAAAGAGGCGCCGGGATTTCCATAAGGGGCATGACGAGGCGGGGAACCAGATGCGTTTCGGGCGCGTGAGCTTCGCCGATCTGAGCTTCAAGCGGTGCCGCTCCCGCAACATTGAAGTAGCGGAGGGTAACGGACCTCAAGCCATCGGCATCCAGCATCCGGAGATAAGCTTCGGCCTCCAGCTTCGACTGTCCATAAGGATTAATGGGTTTTGTCGGATATAGTTCTGATACCGGGCCACTGCCTCCAACCGTGCTGTAAACGGAAGCAGTCTCCCCATAAACCGCAGCCGTACTCGAAAAGACAACCTTTTTGACTCCGCAAGAATTGAGCGTCTTAAAAAAGATGGCCGCCTTGTCCCGGTTGTTCTCGATGTACTTGGCCGGGTTCCGAACGGACTCGG
Organism: uncultured Rhodospirillaceae bacterium; assembly: GCA_964559415.1. Lineage (GTDB taxonomy): Bacteria > Pseudomonadota > Alphaproteobacteria > UBA9219 > UBA9219 > CAIXLI01. The sequence goes on along the minus strand of CAZLIG010000041.1, from coordinate 1,317 downwards.
CCACATCGATAAAAGCAGCGAAGTGCAAAGCCGCTAAAGGCTTGTATTTCTCGCAAACCGACCGGACAAAATCCCTGTCGCCGATATCCCCCTGTTCGAGAGGCCCGAAAGAAGCAGCCCAAGCGTTTCCCGTGCAAAGGTTGTCAATGACAATAGGTTCAAAGCCCTGCTGCCGCAAAGTGTAAGCGGCATGACTACCGATATATCCGGCACCGCCTGAGATGAGAATAGGAGAGGGCATGACGCCTACATTATTAAAATGCGGATTCGACGTCAAACCCTAGATGAAGGGGATAAACTAAATCTTATGGGTTGTGAGCTGGGCTGACCAGCTTCCGCCTGTTGGGGCCGGACGCCTGCATTTTTCGCGAAGACAGGGATAATCCCTATAAAGCGCTGGTGCATATCCGTCCACCACAATGCCCGTATCCGGCACGAAGCCGTTGTCGTTAAGCTCATGACGAACGAAAACGCACCGGACGCCTAATTTGGACTGCATTTTTATAATCGTGGGCACACTGTCGTCGATCCATACAAACTCCGCAGACGGGTCGAAATGCATACGCTCTGACAAATCGCGAACGTAGTCGATTTTGTCGGAAATTGTTCTTTCAGTTCCAACGACCTTGTCAAAAACCCGAATGTTATGCTTTTCCATAAGATGGTTGATTGCGCTCTTGTTTCCGTTCGTCAGAACAAAGCAATAGGGGGTGAAGGCTTTCTTGACATATTTCAAAGCATTGTGAATGGCTTGGTTCGGTCCGAGGCCATAGGTTGAAAGAACGTTGAGATACTCATCGGTATGCACTTCCAGACTCTTCGAAACGGTTAGACCGAGGCCATGATCGTGGCCCAGAATATCGAAAATCGCATCGAGCTTTGTCCCGGCCATGCGCTCCGTCATAGTCATTAAATCCCAATCTTCGCGATCTCCGTTATAGGCGTTGTGAACGTTCGTAATGGCTATGATCATGGACGGCTCACTCGGGAAAAAGGCACCATCCCAATCGCAGCCAATGACCTTCGCCTTGCTCGGAAGCTCCTTAACCTGTGTCTCCGCAACCCAGTCCCTGAGCAACAGGGCGGCGATCTGTCTGGAGGTGAGCAACTCTGCTTGTTTGCGGAAATTAAGCATTGAAGTCGCACATATTCTAAAAAATGGTGATGAAATATACCCCGAACATATCGGGTCTCTCGGAAAACGAGCAAGCTCAATTTTGGACGCGCTTATTTATGCTTAACGACCGATGATGCCTTATCCCTGACCTGCTCCCCGCAAACTGAGGCAAAATGAGTTAGAGTCTGCAACCGGAGAAG
>CAZLIG010000040.1:0-13448 GCA_964559415.1 uncultured Rhodospirillaceae bacterium | reverse complement strand
TTCATGCGCTCCAGGGCGATATGTTCACCCGCTATATGTCCACCGGCGGCGAACTGAACCCGCAACAGCCGGTCTTGCTGCGCGGGGCCATGGAGAAGCTGCACCCCTCGGCGGTCGTCGTGCTGGCCTTCGACGATGACGAAGGCGGGGACAAGATCACAAAGGAGGTTGAAGCCGTGGCACCGGCTGGCCGGAAGCTTCTGCGGATGAGGCCGGAAGGCGGCAAGGACTGGAACCAGATTTTGAAGGCCAGGCTCGGTTTGGAGTGAAGGACGCGGGCAATAGGAAAAAGAATGGGGCAGATTTCCATTTTCCGGCCCGTCTGATAGCTTGAACGGGGGCGGCGGCGACCACCCTACCCTTGAAAGCTAAATCGCCTCCAGAAGGCTCACAGAGCCCTTATATTTTTTCTTTCCTATCGCCCTATTTGAAATCAGGCTGTGAGCCGAAGGCGAACACAATTTAGAAAACATACCTGAAGCCTTTTCCTGACGATGAAAGGTTGGGGTGTTTGAGTAGCGGCTTGGAGCCTTACCTATAGCCCTACACAAGGGTCACTTATCCACAGGGAACTTCCCCCCGATTTCCTATAGGTGTTTTTTATATAGGAGAGTCTATAGGTGTATATAGGGGGTGCCTCGCAACGCTAGGTTTTCTGCGGGGTTGCGGGCAACTCGCCGTACCGTTTCTGCGCAGATTCCGTACCGTTTCTGCGCAAGCGCCGTACCGTTTCTGCGCATTTTTGCCCTTCGATCCGTACCGTTTCTGCGCAAGCGCCGTACCGTTTCTGCGCAGATTTTTAGGTTCTCACCGTATCGTGTCAGCGCAATGTTTTGATGAAAATAATTAGGCGCAAAACCGAAATAATCATTGTATATTCGGGGACGAATCAAGAGGCGGCATTCCCCTAAAGAGGCAGGCATGGACCAGTCGGACGGCAAAGGTAAAGACATCGACAAGCTGATTACCGATACCCTCGCCAGCGAGGCTGAAGACGCAAAGCGGGCCGGTAAGGTCGGCTATATGGCGCGGGCCTTGGTGCAAGCCACCCTCCCCCACAAGGCAACAACAGAAAAAATCTTCACCCGCCGCAACGGTGCCTTGGAAATGACGATCATGTCGCCGCATGGTCTGCCCTTTGGTTCCGTCCCCCGCCTCCTGTTGTCATGGCTGACCACGGAAGCCGTGCGCACCCGTTCGCCGGTGTTGGTTCTTGGCTCGTCCCTCTCCGCTTTCATGTCAGAATTGAACTTAGGCAGAACTGGCGGCAAGAAAGGCGACATAACCCGTTTCAAAACGCAAACCTTGCGGCTATTTTCTTCCACGATTTCTTGTTCCTATTCCGATGAGGCCATGGCCACCGGAAGCGGCTTCAACATCGCCAAGGAATATCATCTCTGGTGGAACATCAAACAACCGAACCAGTTGCCGCTTTGGAAGTCGTCAGTCGTCCTCAGCACGGACTTTTTTAACGAGATCATCGAAAAGCCCGTTCCGATTGACATGGACGCTTTGTTGAAGCTCAAGCGGTCGCCTATGGCCCTTGATATTTATTTCTGGCTGACCTACCGGCTGTCCTATCTGCACAAAGATTTGCTGCTGCCGTGGCCTCTGCTTCAAATGCAATTCGGGGCGGACTATGCCCAAGATGCGGAAGGGCAATACAACTTCAAACGGAAGTTCCTGTTGCGCCTGAAAGACGTTCTGGCGGTCTATGACAAGGCGCGGGTGTTTGATGCCGACAAAGGCTTGTTCCTGCGGCCCAGCCCGCCTCATGTCGCCAAACGACGCATCCCTGATCCGCCGGTAGGCCGTGGACGGCTGCTTACCGAAGCCCGAAAGGATAGCGAAGCACTCACAGATCAAGTGGCCCACCAGCTCTGTCTGGCTGAGGCCCTGCCCCCTATCCGGCTGCGGACAAACACCTATGAGAAGGCCAAGCAAGCCTTGGCCGGTTCCGGCTTGGACATTTACGCCCTAGAGGCGGATTGGCTGGAATGGATCGAGAAAACGGGCAAGCGGCCCGCCAATCCTGACGCGGCCTTTGTTGGCTTCTGTCGCAAAAAGACCCAGAAGAAATAAGAGGGAGGATTCTATATAACCATATATATTTATAATAAAATATATGGTTATATAGATTGTTTTCAAAACGGGGTGTTATCATCCTTAGAAGAACAGTCCCCTTCTATCTCGGACCGGAAAGGTTCGTGTTCTGATTGAGGTGTAGGTGCCCCCTCACCATCAACTTCACCACAATTCACACAAAACCAAATTTCCCCTTCCGGATTTTGTCGGCTGATTGTGGCAGGTTCTGCAAGAATCCTTTCGCCGCACCTCGCACACTTCTTTCCGTTTACAAAGAAGAATCCTGCATAATAGCTAAGGGGCGGCTCCTTTACTTGCGCGAGGACCTCCAACGCTTTTGCCATTGTCTCTTCCCGCGCCTCAACCTTCACTCTGTTGAACAGCGGCTTCATGCTATAGGGGGCTTGTCGTATTTCTTAAAAAGGTCATTGAGGGCTTCAGACATAAGGGCCTGTTGCGTTTGATCCATTTCAATCGCCAGCATGGCTAACTGCTTTTTGGCAGCCTCGGGCATGTGAAAGATCAACTGCCTCTTCGTTGCTCTGTCTGGCCTTGCCTGAGCCTTGGTTGTCGGCTCGGCAACAGGGCCATCATCCGTCACCGAAAACATAGAACCAAGACTTTTGCGTTTTGTTGTCGCCATATTATCTACTCCATATAACCATATATTGGGTTATATGGTTATAACTTCATAGCCTTCTTCAGACAAGAAAAAAGCTCGTCAATCTCGGCGGCGGCTTTTCCTTCAGGCTCATATTCATGAACGCTGCGACCATCGATGACGGCGTGGGTGTAGGCGGCCCGTTGCTGAAGGACGGGGGCGAGGACTTCAATCCCCTGCTGTTGCAAGGCTTCTTTGGCTTCTTCGGCCAACTTGCCGCGCGGGGCGGCATTAATGACGGCGGCGGCAGGTGTTTTGGCCAGCTTGGCTATCGAGGCCGTCGAACCAATAGCTTTAAGGTCGAAGCGGGAAGGGCGGCAAGGCATGAGGATATAATCAGCAAGATGGGCGACAATAGCCGCCGCGCTGTTTGAGTGCGGTGCGGTGTCGATGATGACAAAATCGGCGCCGCCAGCTTTGGCTTGCTTGAGCAGGGCTTGCACCTTTTCCGCATTGGCTTGAACGGCGTTCAGCTCGTTTTGAGCCTCACGGCTCATATACCAATCAATCGCGCTGCCTTGCGGGTCAATGTCGATGATCGCGGTATGGAATCCCTGCCGGATCGCGCACACGGCCATGTGAACAGCGATAGTGGTTTTGCCACTGCCGCCTTTTTGAGAGATGATCGCTAGGGTTTTCATGTGCTGCCCCACTGATAACCATATAGCCAAATACATGGTTATATGTTCGAGTCTTCTTGATTTGCCTTTTCAGTTAATACCGTTTTTACAAGATATTGCAAAGAAAACTCTCTCGAAATAGTGCCCTATAAGGTTATATGGATATATGGTTATACCTGCACGCCTCGACAAACAGGGAACCATCACGCGACGCGAGAAAGCGTTAGGGCAGCACCACACCGTGACACCTTGAATAAACATTCACGCAACACAAAAAAACAGTTGCCAAAACAGGAAAAGCAACTGTGAATTGCCAACTAGCTAACAAATTAGCCAAGACGACCACCTATAAAATTCATTTCGCCAAGAAAAAGGCAAAGAACAGATTGTTCACAAACTGTGAATTAAAGCAACAGATGTTGCCAGCGGCGCAACTTTTACTTGCGGAAATCCAAAGGGCAGGTTATATACTTTGGACAGTTTAGAAGATTACTTCAACCAAGGGGGCATTATGGGCTTTGAGAAGTTCACACTGACCCGCAGGAGTCACCTGCCAAAGGTGTCGATTTGGAGCAGGGGGCAAGTCGGGTTCAGCACGGGGGCCGTGAACCGTTTCAATCTTGGGAAATACACCTATGTTGTATTCCTGTACGACAAAGACAACAAAAAGGTTGGGTTTCAGTTCACGACAAACGAGAAGGAAGAGGGGGCGGCAAAGCTTAACCAGAGAAAGACAGGCGCTATCGTCGGCGCGAAGTCGTTCCTTGACTACTACCAAATTGATTACAGCGTGACCAAGCAGTACACTTTAGAATTTGATGAAGAAAACAAATTCTACGTGATTGATTTGCAGGAGGGGGAAGTATCGACAGAGGAAAAATGAAAAAGCTGCTCAGTGTTGGCGCACAGAGCAGCTCAATGGGGTGGGGTGTTCCAGACAGCCAGTCGTGGAAACATCCCTCGACCGTGACCGCGTTTTTCGGCCAAGGTACGATGATAATGAATGCACATTCATCCTACCGAGAACGAGGAGCCACGTCAAGCCCTTAACCCATTGGCTGGCAAGGATATTTGACGCTTTGGTTAAACCAGACGAAGAATACGATGTAATATTCGTAAAATACTTCAAGCACTGGCGAACCGGCAGGATCATTTACGCGAGGAATGGCAAGGCCATCCCCCTTCGCGTACGCCGGAAAAAATAAACCCTAACCCGTGAACGACACCGGATACTTGGCCGGTCTGGTTTCGTTCTAGAACCACCCCGTTTTCCTGACTGGAAACGAGATTGCCCCGCTCAAGACAAGCTCTTGGGCGGGGCTTTTTTATTAGTATTCATCCGGCAAAAGGAAAGTGGTCACGCTGCGGTCGGCCTCGGTGATGATCCAGAAACAATTATCGCCGTAGCCCTTGGCGGGCTTGCTTTCGTCTATGGCGTATGCCGACAGGATGCGGAACCCTTCACGGGTGGCAAGGTTGTTTTCGGCTGCATCTGCCTTGCATACATTGCCCCAATCCCCGCGTCGATGACGAGCAAGACAATCGAGCATTCTGGCAGGGTGAATGTTTTCAATAGCTCCCCGTGTGGCGACGATCTGCCCAAGGGGGAAGGGGGTGAAGGTGTTTTTGTTGGCCGTCATCTTTTGATCTCCTTTTTTAGGTTACCCCCAAAAGCGGGGGCAAAGGCGAACAAAAGCCGTGCCGCAAAGACCGCGTTTCAACGCCCCAACACGGGAGCGAAGCGAATGGAGCGGGCAGGGGCTTGAAACGCGGTCCGGCGCGGCCATGATGAGCCATTGCCCGCAAACGGCGGAAACACGAAGGGAGATCGAAAAAGACCAACGACACCCTACTGTCCGTGATGTCGGCAAAGACGTATGGCGATGCTGAAATGGACGGAAGGGGGAGCAGGAAGAAACAACCAAGCGCAACAAATATTGCGAATCAAACAACAAGCCAAACGATAGAGAGATGCGAGAGGAACAAGAAAAAGCGAGGGAACCGGCAAAAAAACCGGCAATTATTTCAGGTGTCCCCTTAATAACTTATTGACATATAGTCCATAAAATCTGTTACTGTTCCGGCAATAATATAAGGGGGATTTATGGCTATTACAGAAGGCGTAGGCCTAATGGAACCGATGCTGCCGCCTGACGGTGAGCGCAAGCTGGAAGACCTTGCTATTGACCTAGCAACCAAGGCTTCTGGGCTGGCAAGACAATTGCCGCCAACCGTGAGGCGCAGTGTGGGTGATCTCGTGCGGTCAATGAATTGTTACTACTCTAACCTCATCGAGGGGCACGACACACATCCCCGCGACATTGACCGAGCCTTGGCTCACGCTGATTATTCGACCGACCCGCAAAAGAGAGCGCTTCAACATGAAGCAGTGGCCCATATCGAGGTGCAACGGCTTGTAGATCACCGAGAGGATTTGGGAGTAGAAACGACCAGCATAGAATATATCACTTGGCTGCATCGAGAATTCTGCAATCGGCTGCCGGATGAATTGTTGTGGGTGGAGAATCCGGACACAGGCGAACGGTTGCCGGTGATAGGGGGAGAGCTGCGCAAGGGGTGGGTGCAAGTTGGCCGGCATATTCCGCCGAGTTCGGAAGCATTGCCGCGTTTCCTGCATCGCTTTAGCGAAGCCTACGACATGAAAAAGCTGTCGCGTGTGCGCCAGATTATTGCGCTTGGGGCGGCGCATCACCGGTTACTCTGGATACATCCATTTTACGACGGCAACGGGCGCGTGACCCGCTTGATGTCGCATGCTTCGTTGCTGCGCTGCGGAGTAGGCAGTAGCCTTTGGTCCGTCGCCCGAGGGCTTGCGCGAAATGTTCAGGACTACAAAAAGCTATTGATGGCTGCCGACGATCCACGGCGCGGTGATTTGGACGGACGGGGCACGCTTTCGACCCAAGCGCTGATAGCCTTCTGCGAATTCTTCATGACCATCTGCATCGACCAGATTGAATTCATGGCCTCGCTGCTGGAACCAAGCGACTTGCTGCGCCGGATGCGATTGCATATCGAGGAGGAAGTACAGGCCGGAACCCTGCCTAAAGGTTCGTTCTCCTTGCTACGCGAGGCCCTATTGGCTGGCGAAGTGCCACGCGGCAAAGCCGGAGAGATCACCGGCTATGGCGAACGCATGGCACGCAATGTTGTTTCTGATCTTATTAAAAAAGGGTATCTGAAATCTGAGAGCACCCGTGCGCCGCTTGTGCTCGCCTTTCCGATTGATGCTGTCGAAAGGTGGTTCCCACGGCTGTACCCCTCAACAACATAGCCATATAGCCGTCTATATGGTTATACAAACAGCCACACCATCGTTTTTCCTTCCACCGCAAGCCAGACAAAAACCGAAACAACATAAGGTTTTTGCCTGTTCAAAAACAGGTGTCGTGGTATTCTAACCAGAGATAATTATTTGTTTTTGGGATAATCCGTCTCGAAAACACGATGGGTATTGAAAAAAGACTGGCCCAAAGACTTTGTTAAAGCAAGATTGAATGGAGAACCGGTATGGGAATAACAAGGAGAAAATGTTTTATTTCATATCACCATGCTGATCAAGCTTGGGTAGACTATTTTGTAGAAACATTTGATCACACGCACAACCTACTAATAGCACGCGGTCTTGGTCAATCAATGGCGCAGGATATTATAGATAGCCGTGATCCGGATTATGTAATGCGCCGAATACGAGAACTTTACATCTCTGATTCAACCGTCACTCTTGTGATGATTGGGAAATGCACATGGGCAAGGCGTTATGTTGATTGGGAAATTCAGGCCTCGTTGCGTGCGCCACAAAATGGATTACCCAACGGCCTTCTAGGTATAAAGCTGCCGACTTTCACAGAAGGCACACCTTTCCCCGAAAGATTCAACAACAACCTGTTGCATAAAGATAGAGGAGATACAGATTGCTTTGCTCGTCATATGCCATATCCGCAAACACAGGACTCTTTATGGCAAGCAATAGAAGCTGCTTTTCAGCGTCGAACTACGCATGCCCATTTAATAAAAAACCCTCGCGAAAGTTTCTCCTACAACAAACAATGCGAATAAAAAATGAAAGAAGCCGATGTGTTACAAAGGAGTGAACTTTTATTGATAAGCCTAAATCCTGATTGGTCACTATCAATAAAAATAGGCTTATGGATAGGGGTAATCTTTATTGCTATCATCATCACCTATGTCTTCTGGCGATGGCGCAGTGGTCGCGGTGTATGGAAAGATTTTGAAATTGATCAAACAGAAATTGGCGTTGGCACGGGAAAAATAAAACTCAAACCCAACAGCACAGACAGACAAGTAGCCTATGCCATATGGGTCGAACTAAGCACTAGAAAAATAGGACTTCCCATTGATTTTGAACACGATGTAATCGTAGAGATTTATGATAGCTGGTACACTTTCTTCTCGATCACTCGTGATCTTATTAAATCCATCCCTGTAAACAAACTCCGCCATGACAGCACACAGAAAATCATCCAACTATCCATAGAGGTTCTAAATGCTGGGATCAGGCCACATCTTACAGAATGGCAAGCTCGTTTTCGGCGCTGGTACGAGAACGAAACAAACAAATCGAACAACGATATAGTTATTGATCCACAGGATATTCAGCGAAAATTTCCAAAATATGCTGAATTGACCGCAGACATGATGCAAGTGAATGCTCGTTTAATTAAATACAGAGAAACCATGCACCGTCTCGTCTTGCCGGACTAATCTCCACTTTTTGTGCTGGTCAAAATCTACGCTAGAGCCTTATATTTCGTGAACCCTTTGAGCAGCGATTGAAAGCTGGTCGGCTTGTAGGTTTCAAAACCCTCCTGATCGACAAAAACAAAATCAAACTTCACTTCCGCCTGAATGCGGTTGATGTCTTCGCACCATTGCCGCAATCGCTCCATTTTCAACGGCACGTCCAAATCCTCTTGCCCCTTGGTTTCAACAATAACAATTTTCTTGTCCGATTGTTTGACGATAAAGTCGGGGTAGTAATTGGAAATGTCGCCGTCGGCGTTCACATAGTCCACCTTGAAGTTCACGGCAAAATAATTTTTGGCATAGGACACTATGTCCTCGCATCCTTCCAAAAAGCTGGCAAACAAAAGTTCAAGGTGGCTATCCCCGACAACACGGTTAAAAACACTCTTTCTAGGAATAATGCAGTTTTGGTCCTTAACCATAAAGGGCCGCGTTTTGCGTAGCCTGATAGTGTCCCGAATTTCCGCGTCGCCCTTATCCTTGACCGTGAGCGCGTTGATAGCCTTTTTGAAGGTCTCGATCACCGTTTTGGTCGCTTCCAGCTCCGACAGGTTGCGCAGAGTGTTAGGGTGTTCCAAATCTACCTCTTGCTCGAACAACTCGGATTGGATAAACCCCTTGATCTTGCCGTAAAGAACATCATATCCGCTGAACAGCCGCAATTCCTTCATGATGGTTTGGGTAAAATAACCAATCACGCTACGATAATCGGCCACGCCTACCGTGTCCAAAATCGTGGTGTGCGTTGTCTCTCCTGTGGTTATGTCTTTAAAGACAATCTCGCGTTGCTCCTCTTCGCTGAACTGCTTGTAGGGAACCCGTTTGTGCCCTAGCGCGGCTATATCAAGATCGCCAAGGTTCTTGTATTCGCGATAGACGCGAGGCGTAAGAACAGGAACCTCAATATCCAAAGCGTCGATGTCCTTTTTCACGTTTTCATTATCGACCTCCACAACCATGGGTGTTTTGGCCTTCGTGCCTTCACCCATAGCCTTGCGCTCCAGCTCCACGCCCTCGGCTTGGATAGATTCGACAAAATCCATGAACGCGTCTGTGCCAACAACGCTAACGTACTCCTCGATCTGGCCTCGATACATTTTACGCAGACCGCGCCCAAGGGTCTGCTCTGGCAGAATATTACTTTTTGCGGAATACGCGCGTAGCCCAACAACAGTGGTCACGTTGCGCACGTCCCAGCCTTCTTTGAGCATCAGTACCGACACGATAGCCTTATAGGGGCTGCTATCATCATCAATTTCATTGGATTGCTGGCGGAGCCTTTCCAGTTCTTCTTTGGCCTTACCTGATGCCGCCTCGGAAATCTCACCATTGTTCTTGGTATGAATAACCAGTACACCGCCCTTTAAATCAGGATACCGACCCTCCAGATATTCAGCCACGTCGTCACAATTGCGGGTCTCATCAGTCATCACAAAGAGAATAGCTTTCTTCCCCATCCTTTGGTGCTCTTCATAGGCCTTGCGCCACTCGATCACGCCAAGGTCAATATAATCGGCATACTTCTCGGTGTATTTCGCGCTCTGCCGCTCGGAAAGCTTGGCGCGGCTAGCGGCATCCGGCAACACGGGGTGCTTAACGACATTCTGATAAATCGCCTCAACCAAGGGGTAATCGGCAATGGTCTGCACAAAAATTGCGCCATTGGTGTGCTTGGGTGTGGCCGTTACATCCAATTGCAGACTCAATGCCGCCCCTTTCTGTAAAAGCCGGTTGTGGATGTCTTGAATGGATTGGAACCAAGCCAATGCCGCATCATGAATATGGTGCGCTTCATCGTTGAGGATCATCAACTCGTCAATATCCCGAACGATCATGCCCAAATCCACCTTGGAATCCGTGGTTGCGCCGGTCGGTCGCTTGCCAAGGAAATAATCCATGGTGTTGTCGTCATCAGGGGAGGGAGGAATGTCATTCCCCGCATAGACGCGGTGAATGTTGGTCAGAAAGATATTTCCGACTGGGCGGGTCACCCGCACCTCGTCTTGTTTGTGCAAGGTAAGCTGAAAATCGTCCCGCCAGTTGCGACCATCAAAACCATTGTCAGGCAGCACAGGATCGTCAAAGAAGATGCGCAGCCCTTCAAAATCTTTATAGATACGATCCAGCACGATAATGTTAGGCGCTATCACCAAAAAATTCCGCGAAAGCTCTGACTCCGGTTCATACAGCTTGTGAAAATAGCTCCATGCAAGGGCCAAACTCATAACCTTGGTTTTGCCGCTGCCGGTCGCCATTTTTATAACATACCGCTGCCATGTTTCATCAAACAGGCTTGCTTTGATTTCACTGGTACTAGCAAACCGCATCAAATCAAACTTATCCTTGGCTCCAACCACATCATATAAATAGATGACGGTCTCCAACGCCTCACGCTGGGCGAAGAAGTATTTGAACTCAGACATGGTGCCGTCAGCCTGCGGCAAGAAATGCGGCTCCTTGAACCACCAATTCAATAGGCTCTTGCTGGTATCGGTCGCCCCGACATAACCAGAGTCGCGAAACTCTTTGACCCTACGGCGAAGCGTTGCCACCAAAGGCGGCATCAGCTTATCCATAGTCGTGTCACGAAAAGCCTCGTCAGCCGGAAACCAACGAATGGCAGGATCAAGAATGGCGTGGGGGGAGTTAGGGAAGTCGGGGTGCAGAGCCATTATTTCTTTCCTCCCACATTCACCTCAAGAATGGTCATGGTGTCGTTGCCGAAAATATCGACCACCTTCACTGCTATTTTGCGCCGCCCTAACGGACATTCATGAAAAATACTGGTCAGCTCTAGCTTGCGTTCCTTCTTAGTGCGGAAACTCTGCCACTCGTTTTCAAAGATATAGTCGCCTGTCCATTGCTCTTCGATCTCGTCGGTGTCCGGATTCTTGGTCCGTATGATCTCGCGCTTGCTCTCGAAATCAAAATCAACCGACCAGTAATCAATCCAATCCGTCCAGTGTCGCGTTAACTGTTCACGGGAAACAATCCCATTCTTGGGGTCGATTCAGAATTCGGAAAAAATCGTACGTTTACGAAAAATAAATGTAAGCATTACAGGCTGTTCCTGATTTAGCGCTCAGCACACTATGGGTTTCAAAAGGTCGAACATATAACAGGTTGTTTTTTCAAAATTAATATTTCCTTACCGTGCTTAAATCTCCTTTTTCTGCGGCGACCCCAGGTGCAAGTCCAGGGCAACGTCATGGAAGGCGAAGGCGACGATCAGCACGTCACTTCGGCCGCATCCCTTGGCGTTGAACCGCAGTTCTATGGGGTGTATGCCCGCCGGGAAGATGGCACGCACCAATGGCTTGCTGACTTCGACGGCGAACAGCAGGCCGACGAGCTGGCCCAGCGCCTGGCGGCGGTCGATGCCTACGCCGAAGTGAACGATGTTGAGCGAGCGGCGAAGCTGGCCCGCGTCCATGAAGAGCGGGTGCGCCGCGATCCGAACAGCACCGACGAGGACATTTCAGCCGCTAAAGAAGCACGCAAAGACGCTGAAATGACCGTGATGCTGAACGACCAGGACTTGCAGAATCGCATTGCCGAGCATGAGCGCGAGCAGCAGGAGCAGGCCCAGGGCGCGACGGCTGCGCCGGCGCAGCAGAAGGCCGAACGCGAGTACATCAACGTGCCTTTCAAGGAAAAAGACGAGGCCAAGGGACTCGGGGCACGCTGGGATCGTCAGCAACAGTCCTGGTACGTGCCGCCGGGCGTCGATACCGCACCGTTTGCCAAATGGGCGCAGGGAGCCGCTACAGCGGCCGCAGAGCCACAGGCGGCCCAGCAGGCCACCCAGGGCCAGGAGCAGGCGCAGAAGCCCGCACAGGCCCGCCAGTACCTTGCCGTGCCCTATGCCGAGCGTGGCGAGGCCAAAGCGGCCGGCGCGCTTTGGGATAAGGCGGCGAAGTCCTGGTATGCCGGCCCGCGTGCCGACATGGCCAAGCTGGAACGCTGGAACCCCGACAACGTATCGGCCCAGCAAGGGCCGGCTATGACGCCAAGGGAAGAGTTCGCGCAAGCCATGCGCAGCGCCGGCCTATTCGTCGGCCAGCGACCGGACGGCGACCATCCAATCATGGACGGCAAGAAACATCGCGTGCCGGTGGACGGCGGCAAGTCTGGAACCCTGGACGGCTTCTATGTCGGGCACCTGGACGGCCACCCGGCCGGCCGGATCATCAACAACAAGACCGGCACGGACATTACCTGGAAGAGCAAGGGCTATGCCTTGAGCGACGAGGAAAAGGCCAAGCTGCAAGCCGAGGCCGCGACCAAGCTGGCCGAGCGCGAGGCCGCACAGGAGCAGGCGCACGAAGCCACGGCCCAGCGTGTCGGCCGTCAGATGGCCACCCTTGCGCCCATCGAGCAGCCGACGCCGTACCTGGAAGCCAAGGGCATCAAGCCGCAGGCGGGCGTGCTGACCGACAAGGAAGGCCAGAAAACCTACATTCCGGTGTTCGATGCGGACGGCAAGCAATGGGCGATGCAGTACATCCAGGAGGACGGCACCAAGCGGTTCGCCAAGGACAGCAAGAAGGAAGGATGCTTTCATCCGGTCGGCGGCATGGATGCCTTGGCCGCAGCGCCGGCCCTGGTCATTTCCGAGGGCTATGCCACAGCGGCGAGCAATTCCGAGGCGCTGGGCTTTGCCACGGTCGCGGCGTTCGACTCGGGCAACCTGCCCCACGTCGCCCGCGCACTGCATGAGAAGTACCCGGACAAGCCCATCATCATCGCCGGCGACGACGACAAGGCCCAGGAGCTGGAACGCGGCTACAACCCCGGCCGGGCCAAGGCCGAGGAAGCCGCAAAGGCAGTAGGTGGCAAGGCCATCTTCCCGATCTTTGCACCGGGCGAGCAGGCCGGCGATCCCAAGGGCTTCACCGACTTCAACGACTTGGCCAACAAGAGCGAGCTGGGGCGCGAAGGCGTACAGCGTCAGGTCAGTACGGCCGTGGGCAAGGTGCTGGTCGATGTTGGCCAGCAGGAGAAGGCGCAGAGGATCGACCAGGAACAGAAGCGCGAGCAGAAACAGGAGCAGCGGCCGAGGCGGGCCGCCAAGATCGGATAACAGCACGACCGCCCTACTTCGCCGCCCCGCACTCCGGGGCGGTTTTTTTTGGCCTGCGCACCAGGTCGGAGATCCACGGCTAGATCCCCGCCGGCGAGATCCACAACGAGATCCACCCGGCCCCGTTGCATGGCCCAAAACAACCTAGCCAATTTGATGTCATTTTCAGAAGACGACTGCACCAGTTGATTGGGCGTAATGGCTGTTGTGC
>CAZLIG010000039.1:12677-14093 GCA_964559415.1 uncultured Rhodospirillaceae bacterium | reverse complement strand
CCCGCAAATCGAAGTGATCTTCGACATCGATGCCAACGGCATCGTTAGCGTCACCGCGAAGGACAAGGCAACGAACAAGGAACAGCAAATCCGCATCCAAGCCTCGGGCGGTCTTAGCGACTCCGACATTCAGCGCATGGTAAAAGAAGCCGAAGCCAACGCGTCAGAAGACAAAAAGCGCCGCGACACGGTAGACGCCCGCAACCAAGCCGACGCCCTGATCCATCAGACCGAAAAGACCCTGAAGGAACTCGGCGAAAAGGTAGCGCCCGCCGACCGCGCCGCTGCCGAAAGCGCGGTCTCGGACCTCAAGAGCATCCTCGACAAAGGCGACGCCTCGCAAATCAAAGCGAAGTCCGAAGCCCTGACGCAAGTCTCAATGAAGATCGGTGAACAGCTCTACAAGGCCCAGCAAGAAGGCGCCGCCGCTGGTGCCGCTCCGGGTGCCGAAGCCCCCAAGCCCGAAGAACCCGGCGTAGTCGACGCCGAGTTCAGCGAAGTAAAAGAAGAAAACAACAAGTAACCGAGCTTTCCAAAAGCACTAAAATGGCGGGCCTCAAAAGCCCGCCATTTTTTATGAGGGCTTCGGCCTTCCATCGCTATCCTTCCTGAAGTCCCTGTGCCCATGCAAAAATCGCTCCCGTCTCGTAGGCTGTGCCGTTTCGGGTGCTTGCTTAATTCCGCTCCTCTTCCCAACAACCTTTTTGGTCTCAAGCAAGCTGTCAATAAGGCTCTTCTTCTCCCCCTCCGACTCGGGCAGTACGTCAACGGCCTCCTTATGCTCTTGAACCTTTGTTTTCAGTAAATAGGTCGGCCTTCTCGATCTAGTGGGCGGAGGAACGTCCCTGACTCGCGGTGCCAATTTTTTTTCCTCTTTGTCAACTGGCTCAAGCTTCAGGCTTTCGTCGCAAGCCGGTTCCTTCTTCGCTGTCTCCCGCTTCCGCTTCGTAATCTCGTGAGCCCCTGCCTTGGCAAGCCGTCGGACTCGCTTTTCCTTAGCATCTCCAGTCAGCGTAGCTCGAAGTTTCTTCTCAAAGCGGGAAGCCTGATCCGGCCAAAGCTTCTGGGCGCTGTGCACAAACCGCGATCCATAGCTGCTCCATCCCTCGGGATAATTGGCTGCAAGCGTAGGAATCCATGCGTTTTTGAGCACAAACCGTCCCGAGACATCTAGCTCGCGCCGTCTCCTGAAGGCTCCGAAAAGGTCATAGTGATAAGGGTAAAGAAGCCCGGCAGCCGAGTCCGCGTCATAGAAATCGACCTCTCCATTGGAACTGGAAATAATCTTCTTCAGAAAATGTTGAAACCGCCACGCACCGGTCGGCACCTTGATCGTAACGGGCGCTACATCGGCTATGCCCCGCGAGGGTGGAATGACGTGTACGGGCCTCTTCATTCTTTTTAAGACGGCTTCAG
>CAZLIG010000039.1:9268-12667 GCA_964559415.1 uncultured Rhodospirillaceae bacterium | reverse complement strand
CTCGTGAGCCCCTGCCTTGGCGACGGCTTCAGGATGGGAATGCCGCCGTGGGAGGCTCTCAGCCCAGGCAATGTACTTCCGACCATACCTCCTAACGCCGTCTTGATATTCAGGCGTCCCGCTAAGCTTTTTGAGGATTGCGAGCGAATCTTCTCTAGAACAATGACGTTTACCCAAAATGATATTCGAAAATTCGCTAGCTGAAGTTCCAACAAGGCGTTCCGCAAAAATCTGAGTCCCCCATTTTCCCGGGGCGGACAAAACGATTTTCCGCAAGGGATGCCTTGAGGGATTGCCCGAAAAAGCCGGCGGCATCGGACCATCAAGAATGTCCGCCATATCTCCAAGGGCATCGACAACTTCCCATCTGTCTTGGGCTTTGATGGCCGCAACCCGCTCTAAAAACCTCTTCCCCGCTTTCTCCCACCCGCCCGGAAACTCCGTTGCCAGAAGCTGACGAACTCCTTCATCAAGAAGGCACTCCCGCGGCAGCGGTGCCTCACCAATAAACGCGCGGTTCACAACCGACTGTGAAAGCCCAAGCACATTCTCCGCCAAATACTTCTGAGGCGTCCGATTCTCCCCGCAAATCTCCCAAAGCAAATGCGCATCCGTCCCCGGCGGCGGCTCGCAAGAGTCCTTGCCCTTCCTGTTGGTCAAAAGACTCTTGCGTCTCAAATATTCGTCGCGGTTTATCTTCGACTTCCACGCAAGGCATCGCCCAATCCTCTCGGTCCACTCCCGCATCGTCGTTTCCGGAGGCGCATGAAGTCCCTTAAAAACGCGAGGCAGGTAATTGCGGGACTTAAGGCCTAAAATCGCATCGGCCTCTTTCAGCGTCTTGCATTCGCTGCAAAGAATAAACCAAAGCATCCACTCATAACTCTGCTCGTTCTCCGGCTCATAAAGCCTAAGATCGGTTTTTTTCGGGAGCTTGTCCTCCTTCGGCCTCAGCGATACATGACGCTCATCCGTCAACCCGTTCGCCCAATCGAGATACTTTTTTCCATAAGTGCGAACGCCCTTGGGATAATGGACATAAAGTATTTTGTACCATTCCAGCGCCCGGCTTTTCGACACGTTCCACGAGCCCGAAAACGCAGCAGCCAAAGCCGTACAATCTGTATTAAGATTGAGAAGTTCAGAGGCCTTGACCAACGTAGCCTTGTCTCCCTCTCCCATCTTAATGATGAGCCGAAGCGGATGGTTCGCAACTTCTGCGTCCATAGGCTTCCCGCTCCACCGCCCACTCAACGCCCGAACGGATTTTCCCGTTTCCGCCGCCACCTCCGGCGATGTCTTCATTCGAAGGTCTTCGACAAATGTGAGAAACCTCTTTCGGTTTTCGTCGGTCCATCCTTCGGAAAACGCGTCTGCAAGCTTCAGCGGCAAATCATCGACAAGCAACGGAGCGTATGGAAGAACGCTCTTCCCCAAAAAAGCCCGAGACACCACACGCGGATGCACCCCCAACAACCGCGCAATCTGGGCCTGATTGCATCGCTTTTCCCCCGCGATCTCCCAAAGCAAATGCTCAAGAGTGCCTTTAATGGGTTCGGCAGACTGCGGACCGCCTTTGACCTTTAACTGTTTGGCTCTCGTAAAGTATTCATCTTTATTATCTTCCCACACAGGACAAGCCGAAAGCCGCTCCGCAAGCTCCTTGGCCTTGGTCTCGGAAAGTCGCGCTTTGCCGCGCAAGACAAGCCGAAGATACTCGTCGGACATATCAAGAAATTCGCAAGCATTTTGAAAAGTCGCACACTTGCTGCAAAGCAGAGACCAAAACAGAAATAGGAAGTTTTCCTCACCCCCCGGTGGCCGATAAAGTGCCAAAGGCTTGCTTTTTCTTCTGGATTTGACTTTTGCGTCGATTTTCGAAACGACAGTCCCCGCGCCGGGCCGTTCCTGCTGCTCTGTTGCGAAAAGCGATTCCGTTGAAATATCTTGCGAAAGACTGGACTGCATAAAGATGAATAACAAATACTATGGGAGCGCGAGCACTGTTACATCTTTAAAACCAATCCGCAAGAGCCGTCGCGACTTTCCCATTTCCACGACCCACCGCGCAACTGTTCAGAGTGAGGTGGAATACCCGAAAGAGCAAACCCGCGAAATTCGCGAAGATCCGTCAGCCGCTACGCATTCAATTGAACCACCACATCGGAATGCGAATGCGGCTCTGGCGGCCTCTGCGCCCCACGACGTGCTGACACTTTAACTTTCTTCCGATGCGGATGAAGTTGCTTTAAAACCGTATCCACCGCCTTGCGCTGATCATACGCCTTAACCGGCATCCAAAACTCGGTGCTATTCCCATTCACCTTGCAGACATAAACCCGGTCCGGAGCCAAATCCGAAGAATCAACCTTAATGCACGTGCCGACGAGATCGACATCGTTTGCGGAAACAAGCACATCATTTTCCGCCGTCTTAATCCCGCCCGGCGTGGAATTCCCCAAAAGACTCAAATGAAGGCCAACTTCATTATAAGGCCCAATGTCGAGCGGCCCGACATAAACCGACTCCTTCCCCATAGTTGAATGATTGCCAACTGAAATGACCTCATGCCCGCCATACTCCTCGATAGGAGCCAAAATCAGCCCATAATCAGGCATCACCAGCTTTCCGTAATAGGAAGAAGCTGTCGGATCGGCTTCGCTAAAAGGAACTTGTTCCTTTTGATAAATATGAAAATCCTGCGGCCCGCATTCCTTGGTAATCGTGTCGGTAAGCAACGCAGTTGTCTCAGGGAACATAACTTGAATGACGCCGTCAAAAGGCCAGTCATCGGGGCAGAGCAGGGTGGCAATAATCTGGGCTGCGCATTCACAGGGTGTCAGAAAATGGGGATTCAATTGACCCAGCTGCGAAGGCGTCAGCTTTGCAAAATCACTATTGAACGCTTTGGTTACAGGACACTCCGGATCGTCGAAGCTAAATATCCCGCTTTCGAAGCAAAAGGCATGACCTATTTCGTGAAGTTCGACGAATTCCATATAGTCAGGGTCATGTTGATCCCAACGCGTTATGTCCGAAACGCCGTGGATAACCGCAAACTGGCCCTCGGAATCTTCCCCGTAGTAAGACCACATAGGAAGATAAATGCCATTACTGAAAGGATTGAATACACCGGAAGCGAAGTTGTTGGACGAACTATCCTCATCTTGCTCCGCCGCCGCGATGGTATCTCCCACATACATATCCACATCGCTCAAATACGCACGAAGACCCGGAGACAAATCGGTCATCCAAACCGTGGAAGCGTTTTTAGCGAAGCTCAAAAGCTCCGGCGTTTCGCTCCCGCACATGGTTATGTCGGGCTTATCTCTGACAACGGAAAGCTTGTGTTTTCCGTCTCCCAGATCATCCAAATAAAAGTCCTGTCCCGGCCAAAGC
>CAZLIG010000039.1:0-9258 GCA_964559415.1 uncultured Rhodospirillaceae bacterium | reverse complement strand
TGGGCATCCCGCCATCAGGCGCGGACTCATACCCCAAAACATGATAATCCGTGTCGCCAAGCGAGATGCTGGTTATATGCTTCGAAGGGAAATCCGGATGCTCGTCATGTCCCGAAAAAGCACTCGCAACCGGCGCACTCAAATACAGCGCGCCTATGGCCAGCGGAAGCGCCTTGGAGTCGCACACACGCTCGAACATCTTCTGCGCCGAGTGCCAAATCAAATTTATGGCCTTATTTCCCGCACCTTCAACAGATGCCCGCAAATCGCGATAACCATCCCTCATCGGAGTCACACCAAAAACGCCCTAAAAAATTAAGTGAAAGTATAAAGGGAGGCTTCGAAAGTAATTAGAAAAAAGCGCCGCTTATGCGTGATGTGTCGGCGCTTTAACCTTAACCCGCTGTTGGGACAGAGAAGCCTGCAACTCTTCGGAATCATTCATGCCAAGGTCTTGCTTAACCTTGGCGACAGCCATGCAACGGTCGAACGGATCAGTCGGAATCCGAATGTGATCGGGATCTCCAAAGGCATCGTAGATGAATATCTGATTTGATATATTCCCTACGTTGTACGCCGAGACTGTAATGCAGGGGCCCTTGGCCTGAAAATCGGGTGAGACAAAAACGTTGTTATTCCCGGCCTTGAAGCCGCTGAAGAAAAATCCGTCCCCCAGAATACTCATATTCGAATCGACGAGAGTGTTTGCACCGAGAGTAATCGGCGCTTTTAGATACGTATCTTTTCCGATAACAGAGTCTTCCCCGATGACTATTTTATCCGTATCTATGTTCATCTGAATATCCGGATTCAGTCTCACATAAACATCGCCGCAAAATACTGTGCCTGGCCCGGCTTCCAGTGAGCCTTCTAACAGCGTATCGTAAAGCCGAAAAAGGAAATCCTCCTCGTTATAAGTCGTTAAGTTTAGTGTCCCGCACTCCCTCGTGATGTTGTTAATGACGTACTCGGTCGTCCGAGGAAAACAGGCCTGAATGATTCCAGCTTGTGTTCTTTCAGGGTTAACCAAAGTGCCGGTGATATGGGCAACCCCTTCAATCGCTGTTAAGTGATGCGGGTTCAGCTGATCCTTTTGGCGAGGAGTGAGATTGGCGCGCTCTTCGGCAAAAATCTTGCCGACTTCATAGCTTTCCTCGGCATGAAAGGGAGAGATGATTCTGGTCACATCGCAATACTCATGTCCGCTCTCATGGGCCAAGACCTCGCGGAATGCGCAAAAATCGTCCTGCGTCCAGTTCTGTGAATCGTTTTGAGGCCCTCCTGTGAGATTACTCGCTCCCACCGGATCATCGCCTCTATAAATCCACACCGGCATACAAATTAAATTCTCTGTCCACGTGTAATCGCCGGATACGTTTTGATAAGTGCGGTCCGAATATGAAGAATACTCTGCCTTAGTATCAGGAAGAGTCTCCCCAACATAAATCGAAGTAGGCCCGAGCCTGTCACGATAACTTTTGCCGAAATCCAGCGTCCAAACGTCGTAGGCTTTCCGGGCCAAAATCTTGAGATCCTTCGTATCGTTCCCGCAAATTGTTACTGAGACGTCATCGCCAACAATGCACGGAGCCTTTTGCTGCTCGGGCTGATCCCAATAGCAAACAAGTCCCGGCGCAAGCTGAAGCTTTAAACTCATCCCCCCGTCAGGAGATTTCACATACCCCAAGACGTTATAAGAGGAGTCTCCGATCTTGAAAGTTTTCGAATGCGACGAATCATCTGCATGATCATCATCATGCCCAATAGCCGCACCGTAGATCGCCGCATTTAGGTAAAGCAGGCCCATCGTTACCGGAAGCGCTTTCGAATCCCGCACGCGCTCATAAGCTTTATGAGCAGCTCGCCATGCGCCGTTGATTGCCCGGCTGCCGAGACTTTCCGCAGTCGCCCGAAACTCCCTAAATTTTTTTGATCTGTCCTGAAACAACATGATTTGGAACTATGAAAAAGAACAAAGCCCTTAAAATGTATCCCCGAATATACGCGAAAACGATGAAAGTAATGAAAGTAAAACGGCTTAACCGAGCCGTTTTCAAGAACTGTGAATTTCCCAATAGCTACAGCTTATAAAAGGGCATCAAAGCATGAGCTATAGCTTATAAAAACCACGTTTTTCACAAGCTATAGCTCATGAAAACCGAGAATCTCAAAAGCTATAACTTGTGGAAAATGGCCTATTTCGGCTCCGGTTTTTCGCCTTTTGCGAGTGCGAACATCTTATCGAAAAACCGCGAAAACGACCCCAAAACGCCAGCCAAAACCACCAACTCAAGAAGGCTCGCCTCATTGTCCTTTTCCGGCTTCTTCCTCCGGCGCATCAGGAGGGCCATATCTTCCTCGTCCTCCTTCCGCGCGCGTCTAACCCGCGCCTCGGTCGCTCGAATCTGCAACAGATTCAGCTTTCTGAGATGCTGGTGTTGCTTCTCAATAGCCTCGATTTTATCAATGATTTCGCGCTCTTTCTTCTGTTCCTTCGCGATCTGATCCATCAGCCGCATGAATTTCTTGTGCAGCAAAAAATTCGCCCCCGAAGCGAATTCCTTCAATCTCGAAACCAGCCCAAAAAGATTCGTGCGCTGCGCCTCAAGCGTCGCATTGAGCCAGTTGAGAGTCTCCGTTGTCCTTTTGTCGCTCATGCAAGAACGCTAGAAAAATACACAACCCAACCTAGCAAAACAGCCATAACAATCCGTTAAATCCCCAAACAAAAAGCCTAACTGTTTGCCCCTATATATAGTGAATCGGGCAAACAATCAGGCTTTGCGAAGCGCTTGAGAGCGCGAAGACCCGATGAAGTTACTGGGTCTTAACCTTGCTCATGACGGCGCTGATGGTCTCGTTGGCATGTTGAGTCAACGGGCTAATCGCGTCCTTTGCAACGCGAACCGAAAGCTCGGAAACCTTGCTGCTGTTGGCAACGGCGTTGTCGAAGCTTTCCTTGACGAACTCAGCTTGCGTATTCATTGCCTCTTGCGGCGACTTAGCTGATGCAAGGCTCGTATAAGCGCTGACGCAACGGGTGAAATTCTCTTGGGACAGGCCGCCAACGCTGCGCGAGATTTCCTCAATGCCTTGCCACAGGGCCGCAGTCGACTTTGTAACCGCGCTCACATAGTTGGAGACTGCAGTGTTGATGTCTTCGAAGGCCTTTGCGACATTACCGGGAATGTCAGCGCCATTGGGTATAGTCATGACAAAACTCCATGTGGAAAGAAACAACTGGGCTGAAAGGCGGGACAAAGGAGAAAGAAAAGCCAGCCATTATTCATGGGTCTAAACTATGGTTAACATGGAGTCAATCGAGAACGTTCATATTGATTAAAGAAAAAATTCTGCGAGGCAACAGTAGTTGCAAAAAAATAACAGCGCCGTTTGACGGGCGCTGTTGATTTTATTTTGACGCGGAAATACGCGGCTTATTGAGCAGCTTGGGTTGCCGCCGAGGCCTGATCGTAATCCGTCTTTTCGGTGATGCGCGCCTTCTTGCCGCGCAGCTTGCGCAAATAGTAGAGCTTCGAACGGCGCACATCGCCGCGACGCACGCGCTCGACCGAATCGATTCGCGGGCTGTACACGGGGAATACGCGCTCAACGCCTTCGCCATAGCTGATTTTGCGAACGGTGAACGACGAGTTCAGTCCCGCATTGCGGCGCGCGATACAAACGCCTTCATACGCCTGAATGCGTTCCCGCGTGCCTTCGATGACCTTCACGTTAACGCAGACGGTATCGCCGATGCCGAATTCGGCGATCTTCGCATTCGCCTTCAGCTTCTCGACCTGCTGCGCTTCGATTTTCTGTAACAAGTTCATGATCGTCTCCTATGTGTCTCTCTTCTTATTCAAAACGTAACGCTCATACAAGTCCGGACGCCGCGCTCGCGTGATCTTTTCCGCTTCTTCGCGCCGCCAGGCCCGGACGTTTTCGTGGTGGCCCGAGATCAAGACCTCAGGCACCGCCGTGCCCTTCCAATTGGCAGGACGCGTGTAATGGGGGTACTCCAGCAACCCATCCGAAAAACTCTCTTCCTCCACCGTCGCCGTATTACCCAGTACTCCGGGTAATAACCGCACGCAGGCTTCGATCAACGCCATTGCAGCAACCTCGCCGCCTGCGAGAACGAAATCGCCGAGGCTAACTTCCTCAAGCCCCTGCGCATCGATCACGCGCTGGTCAATGCCCTCGTACCTTCCACAAACCAGCAGCAAGGACTTCTCGTTCGCCAACTCCGAAACCAGCTTTTGGTCCAGAACTTTGCCCCTAGGCGAGAGGTATATTTTGCGGGAAGCTTTACCAAACTTTGCTTCGGCTCCCGCAAGGGCATCGTCCAAAACATCCGGACGCATCACCATGCCCGCCCCGCCGCCATAAGGCGTATCGTCGACAGAGGCGTGCTTATCGCGCGCAAATGAACGAATGTCCAGTGTTTCCAGACGCCACCGCCCATCTTTTAGCGCTTTTCCGGGCAGCGAGAACCCCAAGATACCCGGAAAGGCTTCGGGAAAAAGGGTTAAAATCGTGCAGTGCCAACTCATATCCAGTCCTCCGGCACCGCGACAACCATCTTTCCTGCCTTTACGTCGACTGTCGGAACAAAGGCGTCTTTGAAGGGAAGCATAAAGCTGTCCTTCTTCGTTTGCCCTATCTCAAGGAAAATTCCCCCGCCATAGTCGAAAACGCCTAAGACGGAGCCATAGTCCTTGCCCTCCGCATCGACGGCTTTAAGCCCGATAAGATCGGCCTCGTAAAACTCGTTCTTGCGTGTCTTCGGCAGAAGGCTGTGCGGGATATAAACCTTGTCACCGCGCAGCTGATCCGCCGCTTCCTTGTCGTTGATGCCCTCGACCGAAACGATGAACAAATCTTTTACTGCCGACTTTTTGGCAATTTTGAAAATCTGCTCGTCTTCGCCGGTCAAAGGCTCATACTCGAAAACCGCCTCAGGCTCCGCCGTAAAGCTGCGCAGCTTCATAAGCCCGCGAACGCCATGAGCGCCCACGAACTGCCCCACGCAGATTTTACGTCCGGTCGACAAGAGTACCTCGGCAGTCCCCCAATTCCCTGAAAGGGATGGGACAAAACAACGTTACGCAGCAGGTGTCTCGGCGGGCGCGGCAGCGGCTTCGGACTTGGCAGCTTCTCCGGCGGCCTTCAGGCGTTCCTGAGCCTTCGCGCGTGGAGCGGATTTCTTCGGAGACTCGCGCCATTTCACTTCTTTGCCAAGACCAGCCTCGTGGAGGAATCGCGCAACGCGTTCACTGGGTTGGGCACCGTTCTTGATCCAGTGCTTGATACGCTCTTCAACCAACACGACGCGCTTCGGGTCTTCCTTGGCAAGCATCGGATTGTAGGTTCCTACCTTCTCAAGATAGCGGCCATCGCGCGGGAACCGGCTATCGGCCGCAACGATGTGGTAGAATGGGCGCTTCTTTGCACCGTGACGGGACATACGCAAAACTAACATTTAACTCTCTCCTGTTGTTGAAATTAAAAACTAACCTCTAAATCCTCCGCCGAGCTTCGGAAGCATGGAACGCATAAAGCCGGACTTACCGAGCTTTTTAACCTGCTTCATGACCTTCTGAAGTTCGAGGAATTGCTTGATGAGCCGATTGACATCGGTAACATCGACGCCTGCACCCGCCGCAATGCGTTTTTTGCGGGACGCCTGAAGAAGATCGACATCCTTGCGCTCTGCCGGGGTCATCGATTGAATGATTGCCTCCTGGCGCTTGAGAATGCGGTCGTCGATCTGGGCGTCCTTGAGCTGATCCTTGATCTTTCCCATGCCGGGAAGAAGGTTCAGCATCCCGCCCAGACCGCCCATGCGGCGCATCTGCTGCATCTGCTTGGCAAAATCGTTGAAGTCGAACTTCCCACCGCCCAAAAGCTTCCCGGCCATCGCTTCCGCGTCGCTCATATCGATGGTCGCGGCTGCCTTCTCAACGAGTGAAACAACGTCGCCCATGCCCAGAATGCGGCCAGCCAGCCGGTCGGGATGATAGGCTTCAAGGGCATCGGTTTTTTCGCCAGTGCCAAGGAACTTAATCGGCTTGCCTGTCACGGCACGCATCGAAAGAGCCGCGCCCCCGCGCGCATCGCCATCGATACGCGTGAGAAGAATGCCGGTAATGCCGACCTTCTGCTCAAATTGCTGGGCGGTATTGACTGCGTCTTGGCCCGTCATTGCGTCGACAACAAGAAGGCTCTCGTGTGGTCCCACGGCATCACGTACTGCCGCCGCTTCAGCCATCAACTCTTCGTTAATCGCTAGACGCCCTGCGGTATCGAGGATGACGGCGTCGTAAACTTCCGTTCGGGCGACATCTAAGGCGCGCCCTGCAATCTCAACGGGCGTCTCGCCGGTAATAACGGGCAGGGAGGTAACGCCAATCTGCTCGCCAAGCACCGCCAGCTGCTCCTGCGCTGCCGGACGTTGAACGTCGAGCGACGCGAGCAAAACCTTTTTGCCTTCTTTGTCTTTGAGATACTTTGCGAGCTTTGCGGCCGTGGTCGTTTTGCCCGACCCTTGAAGTCCGAGAAGCATGAGAATGGCAGGCGGCGTTACACTGAGATTCAAAGGCTCCGCCGTTGTTCCCAACAGGTCGACAAGATTGTCATGCACGATCTTGATGACTTGCTGCCCCGGCGTCACGGAGCGCAAGACGTCTTGTCCGATCGCGCGCTCCTTGATCTTTGCAGTGAAATCCTTGACGACCGGAAGCGCAACGTCGGCTTCCAAAAGCGCGATGCGAACCTCGCGCATAGCCTCTGTAACGTCCGCTTCGTTCAAAACGCCGCGCCCGGTAAGCCGGTCAAAGATGCCGGTAAGTTTGCTGCTCAGACTATCGAACACTGTCGATGATCCTCTCTCAAACGGTTCAATCCCAAACGCCATCGGGTCTGTGCACGCAACGCGTGGACAGACCTTACGCCCTATAGTTGAGGACGTATCCAAGCAGCTGGTCTATTATCCGAAAGACCGTGCCGCCGCCTTTGATGGCTGGGATGCCTCGTATGTACCAACACCATGCAAGAAAGTCAATTTTTCTTGCATAAACACTAGACAAATATCAAAAAATGTCGTTTTTGCAGGCATTGCTGGAATTATGCCTGTTGTACGTTTCTTAAAAATGTATTAAAATAAGCCCACGTTTAAGTTGTCTGCGAGGTGAAGAAGTGACTACCTTCGATATGTCTCCTGGCATAGATCAGGGCTTTCAGACCGAGGCCGTCGTGAAATGGTTTAGTCTGACAAAAGGATTTGGGTTCGTTGCGCCGGCGGATGGCACGTCCGACGCCTTCATCCACTCTTCCGTCGTAAGCCGCGCCGGTTTGCGTGATGTCGCAGAAGGAACGAAGCTGCTTGTACAGATAGGGGACGGCGTCAAAGGACGACAAGTTCTCAGCATCGTGCAAGTTCTGGGCGTGACGGAAGTCCCTCTCTCGAACTCGCGGCCGGCTCCTACTGGACCGGAAGTGGAAATGACAGGAACCGTAAAGTGGTTTAAGCCCGACAAAGGCTTCGGTTTTGTCACTCCCGACGATGGCGGGCGGGACATCTTTGTTCATCGCACTGTTGTCCTGCGTGCCGGCCTCCAGTCGCTGGAATCCGGCCAGAAGGTCAGGATGATGGTTCAGACGGCTTCCAAAGGCCGCGAAGCTTCTTCGATCGAAATGACCGATTAACTCAAGTTTCAGCAAAAAAAGCGGGATGCGCCCCGCTTTTTTCATATCCTCTTTATTTCAAGAGCCTCAGCACAGGTGCCGGGATCTCGGAGGCTTGGTCGTCCATATGGGCAAAAAACGCGATTGAGAAAGAGTATTTCTCAGTGTCCTTTGGCTTCAGTACGATATTGATTTCGTACGGAGAGAACTCGCAGTCCTCAAAAGACGTTAGGTCGCGGGACGCCAACCATGGAATAAACGGCAAAGTCCCGAGTTGCGGCGACAGCGGACAGCCCACCGGATGAAGATTGTTAGCCTTGTTTTGAATAAGCACAGACGCACCCTTAGGCATCGAAGGTACCTCTCCCTTAATCTCGACTAAGTAGGCTTCGCCACGCGCCGGCTTCACGTTGGAAGGTAATTCGACGCCGTTAAGCCGATAAACGCGTCTGGATAAAGATGCTCCTTTGGGGAGCGAAACCGGTTTCTTTGCATGGTCCTCGACAAAGGTAACGTACAGCGGCTCGGCCCCGTTGTTTTTATATCCGGAAACATCACTCACGCGAAGCGCCATAGCGCCGGAGGCCGTCTTGGATTCTGACGCATGGACGAGGCGGACTTTGCCCGCAAGGGCGCTGTTCCTGGCTATCGCAATAAGAAGAGCTGCCGCATCTCTCAGCTCGGGGGCATCCCCCCGTTGAAGGACTTGTCCCATCTCTTCCGTGGCTGCCAAAACGTCATCCGACGGCAACGCGTCGGTAGCAGCCAGTGCATGCAAGACGGGAATTGTCTTAAGCCTTCCGTTCTCGTCCAACATCTTCTTGATCCAAAAGGCTGCTGCATTGGGTTCGCCAATGCGCTTGAACGCAGCGGCGACTTGAGCTTCCGCTTCAGGAGGCAATTTCTTTGTCGCGCTCGTATCCGAGAAATAGTGCAGGGTCGCGGGATCGACAGCATCGGCTGCTGCAAGAGCAGCATGAGCTGCGGCTCGTTCCGGAAGCTCTTTTTCATCAAACCATGTGTTCGAAAGCCGTTGCTTAATCCATCCGATGGCCAGCATTTTTACAGGATCGTCAAGCTTTGACGACCGCGCTCCTAGAGCCAAAAGGGCCGTTGAGGTATCTCTCATGGTGCTGTCGCTGCCCTTGCGTGCGGCAAAGCCGCCGTCGGGGTTCTGCCTGCTGAGCAAGCGCTTCAAATACTCTCGCTCAAGTCCCGCCACTGTAAAATCCGGCGCGATTTCGAGGTGAGCAATTGTGTCATGCCAGAGGTGTAGAGCATGAAGACTTAAAGCCAGTTCCTCGGTGGTAAACGGATCGGCATTAAATACGTAGCTCAGTATCTCCGGAACGCCCTTCATCGGAAGTCGGGAAACAAGAATTATGCGCTCTTTGCGTTGCCTGGCTATGGCGGGTAAAACCTCTTCTTTCCCTCCGATCGACAGCGTCTCTTCGGATCGAAGGAAAGCAGCATCGGGTAAAACCGCCATTGGCCAATTTCTTACAATCCGAGGTGTACCGCCCCCCAAGATCTCAAGGCGCAGTTCCTTATGCCCAGCCGAAGCCCCTG